>JAGOQT010000081.1 GCA_018007255.1 Phycisphaerae bacterium
GGCCCACACAGGGCTGATCGCAAAGCCGATCTCCGGTGCGTATTCCCGTCCGTTGACCAGGAGCCTCTGGGCCCTGTCCGAGTGCGGGGCCCGATAGCCGATCTTGAGCCGATAGAGCCCCTTGTCCGGGACAAGGACATGGAACAGGACGGAGCCTGAATCTCCCATCTGAAGGCACCTGCCCCCCCGCGCGCCGGGATCGTGGACCACGGTGATGCCGTCCAGCAACTCGGCGTCCTCCGCTTCGTAGGTCGCCTGCACCGCAAGCGGGTGCTGATCGGGGCGGGTGAGGTCTGTGTTGTCGGCTCTGCACGAGAGGCCCAGCACGAGCAGCTGAGCCAAGACGAGAACGCGGATCCACGATGAGGTCGTCGCCATGGTCCATCGGCTCCCGGGAAACGTCCCTGCAGGCGGGGTTAGCTGTTCGGGCCGCGCCAGGTCCCGATGCCGTCCCACCAGTAGGGCAGGTAGTCCACAACGTGTCTGCCGGGCGACTGAAGTGTCCCCCTGGAGACCGCCATCTCGTGGAGCTGGCGCATGCACCCGATCCCGCCCAGTCGCCAGGCCTCGGCCCCGATCTCGACGGCCCGTGTCTGGGCCATCTGAAACCCGCTCGCATCCGTGGCCAGCAGCCCGGACAGTTCCTGGGCATGGGGCTCCAGGGCCTGCTGCCACAACCGCCGGTGGGTCTGCTCCGTCTCCAGGACCTGGGCGAGAACCTGCTCGCGACGGACCTCCCGCTCCCTGCGCTGGGCCTCCTGACGGGCCAGTCGCTCGGCCCGGTTTCGGCGGCTGGCCGGCCAGAGCCCCTCCAACACGGCCACGACCGGGTCCAGGATCACCCAGACCAGAAACGTGGTGATGAAGGCCCCCAGCGTCATCCGGTGCAGGAGGTCGATCCGGCTGTCCAGGCCCAAGCCGCTCAGGAAGCCGGCCGCGCCGCCCAGGAAAGGGGCGGCCGCATAGAGGACCATGTAGTGTTCGCTGCACGTCAAAGGATGCTCGACCTGGATCTGCTGGCTGTGGCGGACTCCACGAAACAGGGCGAACAGGTAGAGACTGAGCAGGACCAAGACGGGGACCACGGAGTACCCTGAGAGGGAGAAGATGACCCACCAGCGGAAGCCCGCCTCACGCAAGGCCATGACCAGGAGATAGACGAGGCAGACGACGAACCAGACGGTACTGACGATGTGAAGGGACTTGAGAGGACGCACGCCGCCCGACTTGTCGATGCGCACCGGTCCCTGATTCGTATCCATGCGTCCCAGCCCGCCGCCCGTCAATCGGCCCAATACCCTTGCGGCGAAACGCCCATACTGCCGCCGCTGAGGTAGTACGCACCCGAAAACGCCCTCGTAATCGGCGTGATGATCTCTTCGATCCTCAAAGACACGTAGGCAAGGACTGTCGGCGGCACCCACACGATGTCCCCTTCCTGCAGAAGGACATCGTGGCTCAGATCCCCGGCCACGACCGCCTTGCCATAGTTGAACTCGAAGATCTTCGGCTCGGCTGCGTTGGGGTCGCGAGAGGGACGCAGGACCTGGATCCGGTCCTTCCAGGCCATGGGATTCGGTCTTGCGTCTGCAACGGCAGCCAGCACGGAGTCTCGGCCCGTGTACACCTTGCGCCCCGGCATAAGGACCTGACCCAGCACGTAGTAGGACTGGCTCTGAAAGGCGACGACCCTGACCTCAATGGGCCTGTCTCCAGGCAGGGTGTAGAGGCCGGCGACCTTGCCTTCCAGGATTGCAGCCACCTGCGTCGGGGTCTTGCCCGCCACCTCGATCTCGCCCAGGGCCTCGAAGCTGATCTTGCCATCCGGCCGTATCCTCTGCCTCTGCTTGTCGATCTCGGGCACCCGGCTGCAGTGGATTTCCACCTCGTCGGGGGGCTGGAGCACGTAGTGCAGGGAGGTGACATCGACCTCCTGCGGCTTCCTGAAGGCCGCAATGTGCGCCGGGTTCGAGTGGAAGCACCCCGTGGCCCCTGCGGCCAACCCCACCATGCAGATCCCCAACACGAGCTTGCCCAGAACGGATGCGCCTGTGGCCTTGTCCCTTCCCTGTTGCATATCCAATCCTCTTTCAATCCTCAAAAACCGACTCAGAACGGATAGATTGTAGAACCCCAGATCCGTGCAGTCAATTCCCAGTATCGGCAATCCGCGGGCGCGGCTTTGCCGCGGTCCGCAAAGAAGGGACCTCGTTCGGCACAGGGCCGCGAGCCCTGTGCCGCGTCCGAGAATACGCGGCTTTCTGATCCCGGATCCCAGGGCATCCGCTTGCGGGGGGCCGGCTGCGGATCAGACCGGCCCCCGTCTGTGCGGTCTATCGATTGCCCAGTTGGGCCTCCAACACGCCCAGCCACCTTGCATAGGCCTCCTGATAGGCAGAGCGGGCCTTCCGGTTCGGCTTGACGACCTTCTTGCAGTCGAGGCCTGCGAAGGCCTCCTTGGAGTTCCTGTAGATCCCTGAGCCCATGCCGGCCCCTCGGGCCGCGCCCTGGGAGCCGTCCGTGTTGTAGAGCTCCACGGTGGCCCCGGTGACCGTGGCAAAGGCCTCTGCGAAGAGGGGGCTGAGGAACATGTTGGCGTGGCCTGCCCGCACGGTCCGGGTCTTGACGCCCGCGTGCTTCTGCATGATATCCAGGCCGTACTTGAGGGCGAACACGATCCCCTCCTGCGCGGCCCGCAGGAGGTGGGCCTTGGTGTGGGTGGTGAAGCCCAGGTTCGCCACCGTGGCGCCGAGGGTCCGGTTCTCGAGCGTGCGCTCGGCCCCATTGCCATAGGGAAGCACGACCAGACCGTCGGAACCCGGAGGCACCTGTGCGGCCAGGGCGTTCATCTGCGGATAGTCCAGGCCGTCCGCAGCGTGGTGCTTGAGCCAGCTGTTCAGGATCCCCGTGCCGTTGAGGCACAGGAGCACGCCGTACCGGGGGGACCTTGGGCCGTGGTTGACATGGACGAAGGTGTTGACGCGGCTCTTGGGGTCGTACTGCTCCCGGGCGCTGATCCCATACACTACGCCGGAGGTCCCTGCCGTGGCTGCAACCTCGCCCGGGTTGAGCACGTTCAGCGAAAGGGCGTTGTTCGGCTGGTCCCCGGCCCGATAGGCGATGACCGTGCCGGGTGCGAGCCCCAGCTCCTTGGCCGCGCCCGACGTGAGCTCGCCCTGTTCGGAGAAGGTGGGCACCCGGTCCGGGATCAGGTCCGCATGGATGCCGTGGTGGTCCAAAACGAACTGGGCCAGGTCCTGCCTTCGGTAGTCCCACAGGATCCCTTCCGACAGGCCCGACGGCGTGGTCCGGATCTGGCCGGTCATGCGGTAGGCAATGTAGTCGCCGGGCAGCATGATCTTGTGGATTCTCTTGTAGACCGCAGGCTCGTGGGCCTTGACCCAGGCCAATTTGGAGGCCGTGAAGTTGCCGGGCAGGTTGAGTAGGGCCCTGAGGCACCTGGCCTTCCCGATGCCGTCCGCGGCCTTGCGTCCGACCTCGACCGCCCGGCTGTCGCACCAGATGATCGCCGGACGGAGGACCTGGCCGGCCTTGTCGACCGCGACCAGTCCGTGCATCTGGTACGAGATCCCGATGGCCTTGACGTCCGCGGGATGGAATCGGGTCGCCGCCTTGATCTGTCGCGTGGCCGCAGTCACGTGCTGCCACCAGGTCTGCGGGTGCTGCTCGGCCCAGCCGGTCTTGCGGGCGAGGATCTCCATTTCCTTCTTGGGCGAGGTCGCCGAGGCCAGGACCCTGCCCGTCTTCGCGTCCATGAGCGTGGCCTTGATCGAGGAGCTGCCGATGTCGTAACCCAGTAGTAAAGCCATGCCTGATTCCCCTTCCAGTTTCTCCGTTTCTACGTATTCACCCTTCGCGCGGTCAGATACGCCCAGACCGCACCGCAAATCGTCAAGGTCAATCCGCTGAGTCGATGAACCTCCACCACCAGGCCCTGCCAGTCGGTCCCCCACAGGGGGAACATGTTCAACAGGGCCGTGAGGAGCATCGGGACCGCCGCGCACACCATGAGCCAGAATGCCGCATTGCGGACCCACAGGCCCGGCGGGCCCGCGTGGTCCCACGCCCACGTCAGGGCGAACACAACCAGGGCCCCGGCCAGACCGCCCCCAAGGCTGACGTGCAGGAGCAGGAGGGTCCCGGACAACTCCGCGTCCAGGACCAGGCGGCAGTAGAGTCCTGTGGCGGCCAGGCCCAGGACACAGGCCAGGACCAGGATCGCAGAGGCCCCCCGCACAAGGCGGGCCCACGGCGGGCAGGGGCTGCTGCTTCGGGCGCGGGGCCGGGCACCGCGGGCGATCAGGGCATGCAGGAGGATCCCCACCCCGGTGATGGTCAGCGCTGCGATGGCCGTCTCGCGGAACATGGATCAGTCACGGCCCCTTTCCGAGAAGGCCCTCGAGACCCGCAAGAGGGCCTGGCCTGAGAAGGCCAGGATCAGGAGGACCAGGATCGTGCACGCAGCCAGGCCTGCGGCCTTGAGCCACGGCCTGAACACGAACGACCACCCGAAGACCCGCACCTGCTGCACGTCGATCCCCTGGAAGTCCGACATCGGCTTGGACTGCCCCTGGCCGGAGGCCATGGGCGTGTCCACGGGCACCCTGCCGAAGAAGAACGCCGAGCCGGGCTCGTGGCAGTCCTCGCATGCGCGGGCCCCCAGGGCCTGCCCGGCCGGGCGGACGTCGTGCGCGGCCACCCACATTACGGGCGCAGCTGCCGGATGATCCCTGGCCGTGAGCCGGCCCTCAGGGTCCAGGCTGTGCATGCGGCCGCCGCACACGTACACGGGCCGGCCCTTCACTGCGTCCGACTTGGACAGGGCTGCCAGCATCTGGCTGACCGTCTCGTCCGTCAGGGCCGGCCAGTCATGGGTATCAGGGACCCGGGCCTGCCGGAAGACCCGCCGGGCGATCGGCTCCACGATGTTCAGAGGGATGGGCACCGCCTCTCCTTCTGCGTCCTGGACCGTGGCCCAGAAGGCTGGCCAGATGAGCTTGCAGGGGGCGATCTTGCCGTCCGCCTGCCGGGCAAACACCGGATACACGATGTGCGGCAGGGCCCGATCCGCCTTGTTTGCGTAGGTGGTGCCCAGGGCGTGCGCCCTGGAGGTCTTGACCAGTCCGGCCTGAGCCCGGGGGAGCGGACCGCTGTGACAGGCGGTGCAGGCCAGCTTGTCGAAGTGGACCAAGGACAGGCCCTTGTGCTCCGGCCTGGGCGCGCCCATGCGGGAGCCCTCCTGCAGGTCCGCGCGGTCCGGGGGCAGGTGGCACCCCTCGCAGGTCAGTTTGGCGGTCCAGGCGTGGTTCGGGTCCTCGGACTGCCCCGGATACCCCCTGGAGATCTGGTGGTCGATCCCGTTGCGATGGCAGTCCACGCATCGAAGGCCGGAGGCCATGTGGACGTCCTCATCCGCCAGGATCCGGTCACCTTCGGCCTGGACCACCGCATTGGAGTGGCAGGTGTAACACCGCTCGTTCAGGATGCGTTTGGTCAGGTCGATGAACACGTCGTTGTGGTCGTCGAAGGCCTCCCTGCGATACCACGTGATGGGCGGGAGGCTGTTGGGGTCGAGCACGCCGGTGGGGCCGGCATAGGGGTCGTAGGTCCGGGACACGTTTCGGATGGATCCCTTGACGTCCGCAAACTGCGAGGAGGCCGTTGCGGCCCACCGGAAGTTCCCCTCCCGGACCTGGTCTGCATACCCGAAGGCCCCGCCCTGGTCCTGGCCCGGGTCCGTGCTGTGGCAGGCCAGGCAGTTCACCTCCAGCCTTCCGCTGAGCCGGGCCTGCGGGTCGTTTGGGTCCGCCCCGTAGGTCTCGCCCGGGCCGCCGCCCGGCATCTGCCTGCCGAATCGCCGGACGAAGTCGAACAGGCTGATCCCAAACCGGTCGGGCCGATAGACCTGGGGCCAGGGCCTGGTCGAGAGGGGCGCCTGCACGCCCAAGGCCGGATCGACATAGATCCACGGCTGGGCCAGCCTGCCGGGCTGGGTCGAGCCGTCTGTGGAGTTGAAGTGGAAGCCCTTGGCGATGCGGTCGTAGTCGTGGCAGTTGTTGCACGACCACCGCATGGAGAAGGGCATGGGATAGGTCTGGTCCGGCGTGATCTTGAAGCCCTTGTCGAGGTCCCGGTCCTCCGGATACAGGGGGATGGCGTGCACGTACCGGGTCCGGCTGCCGTCCGGCTCGTCGCCCGCCTGGGCCCGAGCAGGTACGGGCAGCAGGAGCAGGGCGAATCCCGCCACGAACAGGCAGGCCTTCGTGTGCATGCTGGTCTCGTCCTGGCCGATCCGTCTCAAGCGACTCACCGATCCCTGTAGGTCTTGGCCATGGGCACCATTAGACACGACCGCACGCGCCAGTTCAAGCCGCTAGGTCTGCAGAAAGGCCGGCCTGCCGGGCGTTGAAAACACGGCCCCATTCGGATACAAGGGGGCTGACCCAGAGGTTGTGGAAGGACGCCATGCCGGTTCAGTTCATATTGGGCAGGAGCGGGACGGGCAAGACCCGGACCTGCATCGACGCCATTGTGGCGGATCTGCTGCGCGGCCCGCACGGGCCCTCCCTGATCTTCCTGGTCCCTGAGCAGGCCACGTACCAGGCGGAGCGGGCCGTGCTCAGCCACCCCCGGATCGGGGGTTTCAGCAGGCTCCACGTGGTGTCGTTCGACCGGCTCCAGGTCCTGCTGGCCGGAGGGGGCCCTGCGAGAAGGCGTCTGTCCGAGGTGGGCAGGCAGATGATCGTGCACCGCATCCTGCGGGAGGTCGCGCCCCAGCTTCGGGTCTTCGGGTCCTCCGCGACCCAGCCGGGGTTGAGTCGGCAGATGGGGCAGGTCATTGCCGAGCTCTACCGGCAGGCCCAGGCCGGCGAGGATCTGGGGCGCATGGCCGCCCGGCTGGCGCAAGGGGGGCAGGCCGCGGGCACGGCCCTGAAGCTGGAGGACATCCGGCGGGTGCTCGACGCCTATGGGCTCGCGGTGCAAGGCCGTTTTGTGGACCCGGACATCGAGATCCACGCCTCGCGCAAGGCCGTGGCCAAGGCCGATTGGCTCCGGGGCGCGAGGATGTGGGTGGACGGGTTCGCGGGGTTCACCGCCGCGGAGCTGCTGGTCCTGCAGGAGTTGCTGGGCGCGGTCTCCGATGCGCGGATCGCCCTGTGTCTGGACCCGGATGACCTGGACCTGCAAGGGGAAGGGGACCCCACCAGGCCCTTCTACCCGACGGAGCAGACCTACGCCCTCCTGGCCCGCGGCGTGCGGGACCTGGGTCTGGCCGTGGAGCAGCCGGTCCTGTTGGCAGAGCCGGCCCGGTTCAGGACCTCCGCACCGCTGGCCCACGTGGAGAAGGGGTTCCTCGCCTTGATCCGCCGCCTGCCGTGGGAGCGACGGCATTCGGACCACGCGGTCCGCATCTGGGCAGCCCCCCATGCGCGGGCCGAGGTGCAGGCCGTGGCCAGACAGATCCAGCGACTGGTCCGGGACCGGGGCCTTCGGTACAGGGACATTGCGGTCATCTGCCCGGACCTGGACCCCTATGAACACTGCCTGCGGGCGTACCTGGGCGACCTGGGGATCCCGTTCTTCATCGACCGTCCGAGGCCCCTGTCTCACCACCCCCTGGTGGTGCTCGTCCTGTCTGCGTTGCAGGCCGTTACCAACGGGTTCCAGACCCGGGACCTGATCGCGGCCTGCAAGACGGGCCTGGTCCCTGTGGACCCAGATCAGATCGACCTCCTGGAGGACTACTGTCTGGCCTTTGGGATCACGGGGTCCGACTGGACCCGTGATCCGCCGTGGGCCTTCGACGACCCGGCCAGACCCAGCTTTGACCAGGAGCGGATCGACTCTGCACGCAGAGAGGTGGTCCGCCCGCTGCAGGATCTGAAGAGGCATCTGGGCCGGGCCTCCACGCCCTCTGCGAAGGTCGTGGCCCAGGCCGTGCTGGGCCTGTTGGGCCACCTGAGGGTGGAAGAGACCCTGCAGTCCTGGACCGAGGAGGCCCTGCAGGCGTCCGGGTCGGAGGGCGACCGGGGCGGGGCTCAGGAGGCTGTGCAGGCCTATGCATGGGTGCAGGAGATCCTGGACGAGTTCCAGGAGGTCTTCGGCGACCAGGAGGCCGATGTGGACCACTGGGTGGCTGTGCTCAGTTCGGCCCTGTCGCAGGCCTCGCTGGCCTTGATCCCACCGACCCTGGACCAGGTCTTGGTGGGGACCATCGAGCGGAGTCGGCACCCCGACCTGCGCGCCGTGTTCCTGGTGGGCGTGACACAGAGGCACTTCCCCACACCCCTTCCCCAGTGTGGGCTCCTGACCGACGAGGATCGGGAGTCCCTGCGGGGGGCAGGACTGCCCATGGCAGGCGGGACCCGCGAGGCCCTGGCCGCGCGGAGGTACCTGGCCTATGTTGCGTTGACCCGCGCGTCGGAGCTGCTGGTCCTGACCTACCCGGCCGTGGACGAGCGGGGCTCGCCCACCATGCGGTCGCCGTGGGTGGACGACCTCCAGCAGCTCTTCGACGACCTGGACGAGGAGCAGGTGGCCCCTGAGCCGGCGCGGCTGCAGGACGTGCTGAGTCCCATGGATGTGGCAGACCTGGTCTGTTCCAGGTCCGCGGACCTGGAGCAGGCCTTGGGTGTCCTGCAGAAGGGGGGTGTCCAACTGCCGGGCCGGTGGGCCCCAGCTGCCTTGGACGGGCGGGGCGAGGCCTCCCTGGACGCGGACGCCGCAGCCCTCCTGGGCACCCGCCTGTCCACGTCCGCGACCCGCCTGTCCGCCTTTGCGTCTTGTCCGTACCGGCACTTTGCCCGATACGCCTTGGGTCTGGAGCCGAGACCGGAGTTCAGGCTGCGGCCCCTGGACTTGGGCGGTTTCCACCACCGGGTCCTGGATGCCCTGGTCAAGGCCGGACTGGGCGAGGGCCAGGGCCTGGCCGGACTCGACGACCGTGTCCTGGCCGAACAGGTCCGGGCGATCGTCCAGTCCGTGGTCCGGGCGGACCCCTTCCTGGCCCAGTTTGTGGGCCGCAGCCGGTTCAACGCCTTTCGCATCAGGCAGGCGGCGTCCGCAGTGGAGGCGTGTTGTCTGGATGTGGCCCGGATGGTCAGGGCAGGGGCCTTCCGGCCCATCCTGTCGGAGGCCGGATTCGGCGGTCCGGACGACGCCCTGGGGCCGTTTGGACTGGGTCTGCAGGGGGGCCGGACCCTCTCGATCCGGGGCCAGATCGACCGCATCGACACGGCCGTGTCTCAGGGGCGGCGCGTGGCCATTGTGGTGGATTACAAGACCAGCGAGAAGAAGCTTGAATGGGCCCAGCTCTACCACGGCCTCGACCTGCAGCTGCCGATCTACCTGCTGGCCGTGGAGAACGCCAAGGCGAACGGACGGATCGATGCGGAACCGGTGGGGGCCTTCTACATGCCGATCGAGGCCTCGCCCAAGCAGGGCGGTCTGGACGAGGCCGCCGATACCGAGGCGCGTTTTGCCCGCAAGGCCAGGGGCCTGTTCGACGGGTCGTGCTTCCGACTCCTGGATCAGGGGGCCTCGGGGAACAACCCGTTCTACAGCTTCCACGTGAACCGGGACGGCGAGCCCTACGGATACCAGGGCAAGCGCGACGTGCTCAGACCCGAGCAGTTCTCGGCCGTGCTGCGGTATGCCCGGGGCAGGGTGGAGGACCTGGCCCGCCAGATCCTCTCCGGCGTGATCGGTGTGCGGCCCTATCGCCTGGCGGGCCGGACTCCGTGCATGCTCTGTGACTACCGGTCCGTGTGCAGGTTCGACGAGCACACGCACGAGTACCGCGAGCTGGACACGATGGACAAGTCTCAGTTCCTGGAGCGGATCGGAGGCCGCCCATGACGCGCCGCGGCGATCGGATCCGGTGGACCCCGCAACAAGAGACCGCCATCACCTGCGGCGACGCGGACGTGTTCGTGGGGGCCTCTGCGGGCACGGGCAAGACCGCGGTCCTGACCGGCCGGTGCGCCCGGATCCTGTGCGATCGAGCCCTATGCCCCAGTGTGCGGAACATCGTGGTTGTGACCTTCACGGAGGCTGCAGCCGAAGAGATGCGGTCCCGCATACACGGGGAGGTCCAGCGCAGGATCGATGCGGATCCGGCGGACCTGCACCTGGCCGATCAACTGCTCCTCCTGCCTGCCGCGGACATCAGCACGATCCACGCCTTCTGCAAACGCCTGATCAGCGAGTCCTTCTTCGAGATCGGCCTGGACGGCGGGTTCCGTGTGATCGACCCGGACGAACAGTCCCTGCTCAAGGCCGAGGCCCTGGATCGGACCCTGGAGTGGGCCTGGGACCAGCAGGGGTTGGAACAGGGCCTTGAGGCCTTGTTCGCGCCGCGCCGTGTGGATGGGCTGGCCCACACGATCCTGGACCTGCGGGCCTTCCTGGAGGGCCTGGTGGACCGCCAGGGGTGGTACGACCGGGTCCTGATGGCCGCCGCACAGGCAGATCCGTTCCGGACACCGGCCGGCCTGCGCCAGACGGAGTTCGTGACCGAGTCCCTGCACAGGCTCTCTCGCCGGGTGCAGTGGCTGCAGGGGCAGTGGGACCGGCTGGGCCTGGGCCCGTTTCCAGGCCAGACCCTTGCGCATGCCCTTCACCAGGGCTGCCAGTGGGTTGAGTCCGGGGACATGGACCGGCTGGTGCAGGAGATCCGCTCGGTGGGCAGGCCCGCCAAGCCCAAGCACGAGGACGGCGACCCGGCTTGGGCCATCACACAGGGGGTCTGCGAGGCCGCGTCCGAGTTCACGGGCCTGGCCGGCCTGGCCGTGCTCTGCCCCGGGTACGTCCAAGCGGTCTGGCCCGCCGTCCAGGTCCAGGTCCGCACCTACGTGGCCCTGGCCAGACGATTCGACGAGGTCTATGACGGGCTCAAGTCCGGGATCAACGGCCTGGACTTCGCGGACCTGGAGCACCAGACCCTTCGCCTGCTGTCGCAGCCGGACGGCCGGCCGTCCCGCGCGGCCTTGGCCCTGCAGGCCAGGGCCCGATTCCTGTTCGTGGATGAGTATCAGGACGTCAACCCGGTGCAGCAGGCCATCCTGGAGCAGGTCTGTGCCCGGGGCGCGGTGTTCGGGGTGGGCGACGTCAAGCAGAGCATCTACGGCTTCCGCGGGGCGGAGCCGGCGATCTTCCTGGACCGTCTGCGCCCGGCGGGTCCGGACGCGGCCCAGGGCCGCGGGGGTCTCCGAGTCGACCTGACCGTCAACTTCCGGTCGAACACGGGCGTGCTCGACGTGGTCAACCGTCTGTTCGGCCGGATCATGACCAAAGACACTGCCGACCTGGACTACGACGAGTCCTCGCGTCTGATCCCCCCGCCCGACACACCCCGTGTTGTGGGTCCCTGCGTGGAGCTCCATATCCTGGACGAGCCCGCGCGGGCGGACCCCTCGCACCAGGGCGAGGCCGCCCCGGTCTCCAACCGCCAGCGACAGGCCGCAGTGATCGCCCAACGGATCCTGCGCATGGTCGGGGCGGAGACCGGCAGGGCCGAGTTCCAGGTGCGAGACCCGGACACGGGCGGGCAGCGGGACGTGCAGGTTCGGGACATCGTGATCCTGCTTCGCTCGCCCTCGGCCCGTGCGCAGGAGTATGAACGCATCCTCCGCAAGGCCGGGATCCCGGTGCTGTCGCCGAGCGTGGGGTTCCTGGAGGCCATGGAGGTCCAGGACTGTCTGAACCTCTTGAAGGTCCTGGACAACCCGCACAGGGACATTGAGCTGGCTGCCGTGTTGCGGGGGCCCCTGTTTGGGGTGACCGACACCGAGTTGGCCAAGATCCGTGTGCGCGGCGAGGGCCGGACTCGGCGCACGACCTTCTACGAGGACCTGTCTGCGTACAGCCGGGCAGGCGAGGACAGGGGCCTGGCAGACAAGCTGGCCTCCGTTCGCGAAACGCTCCGGCTCTGGCGTCAACGTGCCCGGACGAGCCCCTTGGCCGAGGTGATCTGGCAGGTCTTTCGAGACACGGGCCTCCTGTCGCTTGTGCTGGCCCTGCCGGACGGTCCGGCTCGCAGGGCCAACCTCCTGAGACTCCACGAGCGGGCGATCCAGTTCGACCGATTCGGGACCAGCCAGGGGTTCTCGTCCCTGGGACGGTTCGTGGAGTTCGTGGAGAAGTTGGAGGGGGAGGGCGCCCAGTGGGAGGCTGCAGAGCCGGAGTCGCTCCGCAGGGACGCGGTGCGCATACAGAGCGTCCACAAGAGCAAGGGCCTGGAGTTCCCGGTCGTGATCCTGGCCGAGCTGGACGCCCAGTTCAACACCCGCGGGCTCAGCGACGACGTCCTGGCCGATCCCCAGTTCCTACTCGGCCTGCAGGTCGTGGACCTGGATCGAGGGGTCAAGATCCCGTCCCTGGAGCACCAAGTCATTGCAGCCGGGAGAAGGAAGAGGGACCTTGCGGAGGAGATGCGGATCCTCTACGTGGCCCTGACGCGGGCCAGGGAGAGGCTGATCCTCACAGGGGCCCTGTCCCGCAAGGCGTGCACCGAGGCCCTCGCGCAGGGCCGGTTGACAGCGGACGCGGACATGGCCCCCACTGTGGTGGGGCGACTCCGCACACCCCTGGAGTGGATCCTGTACGGGTGCCATGATGAGCCCGGCCTGGTCGAGGCCTTCTGCCCGGACGGGGCGGACCCGCACCGCAGGACCGGCCGCATGGAGGTGACCGCGTACGGTCCGTCTGAGATCGGTTCCCTCTCAGAGGTAGTCCGGGCCCTGCGAGTCCGTGCTCCGAGTGGGGCGGGTCTGGTGCCGGGGCAGGGCGAGATCCTGGCGCACAGGGAGTTGGCCCGCGCGTGCCGCAGTCTG
>JAGOQT010000429.1 GCA_018007255.1 Phycisphaerae bacterium
CTGGTGCTCCGAGCAGTGGCGCCCGAGTTCGAACTGACCAGTCCTGGCCCCGGTGAAGGCCTTGTGCACCAGACCGGCCGCCAGGAGGCTGGCCAGGGTCCGGTAGATCGTGACCTTGTCGCACCGCTGCCCGACCTTGGAGGCGATCTGGTCCTGGGTCAGGGGCTTCTGGGCGTGGAGCAGGGCCTGGAGGATCGCGACACGGGCCTCTGTGCAGTAGAGATGGGCTGCCTTGAGCATGGCCTGGGACTGGTCCTTGAGGGTCGTCTTCATGCGCGGCCCTCGCGTTCGTGGTCGTGCCCGCAGGACAGGCAGGTGTGCTCTGCAGAGCCTCCCTTGACAAAGAGCATGGGGAACACGATGTCGCTTACGCAGCAGGGCAGCCACACGGCGACGAAAAGGACCACGAACACCCCCACCAGGAGCATGGGCGACAGGGACACGTGCATATTCATCAGGATGTGGGCAGCGGAGGCCCAGGTGCTGATCAGGATGTGCAGGGCGTGCGGCAGCTTGGTGTGGGGGACGAAGTAGGCCAGGATGATCCCCAGGATCGCAGCCGGGTTGACGATGTACCACTCCTCGATGAAGCCCAGGTGGAGGTCAGGACCATGCCCCTCGTGGCCGGCCTCATGGGCCTCGGCCCCCTCTGTGCTGTGCACCTTGCTCTCCGTGGGCACGGCCACGCCCAGGATGTCCTCGCCGAAGTAAGGGAGGATGCAGTCGCTCAGCGTGGCCACGCCGATCGAGCCGGTATAGCCGATCAGAAGGACCAGAAAGAAGTTGCGAGTCCCCTGGCGGAGCTTGAACAGGGAGGCGGTGACCATGGCGGAGAGCAACACGTGGGCAGGGTGGAAGACCAGGAACAGACCATGGGCCGTGCGCGGGGTGGCATGGCGAAACACGAGCAGGCAGGCAATCCCGGTCACGGCCCCCAGGAGGGTAAACGGCGCGTGATGCCCCAGTTCCCGCAGGACCAATCCCATTCGGCCTTTCTTCATGTCCATGTTCAATCTCCTGACCTACTGCCTTGCGAACAAGAGGTCGCCAGTGTACCTGGGCGTGTTGGGAATTGCAACAAAGTTGCAGATCTTTGCTGAAGAACGTCCCTTTCCATAGGCCACATGCGGGGGGATACTGCGTCGTATGGGTGGTCGTGCAGGTTTCGAAACCGACGGGTAGTTGGATGCTCGAAGACCGGTTGTTGGTACTGAGGCTCAAGCAGGGCAAAGTCGAGGCTCTGGAGCGGATCTACTGCAAGTACAAGGACGACCTCCTGGGCCTGGCCCTGTCCCTCTTGGGGGATCGTGCAGATGCAGAGGATGCGGTACAGGACGTATTCGTGGCCTTTGCCAGGGTATCGGCGACCCTCCACTTGCGTGCGAGCCTCAAGGGCTATCTCCTGACAGCGGCGGCCAACCGGGCGCGGAGCGTGATGCGGTCCAGGCGGTCACAGGCCGGAAGCATGGAAGGGCAGACCACAGAGCCTGTCGATTCCTGTAGTCCTGCCTCCCTGACTGCGGCTGTGGAGCTACATGAGCGGATCGATCGGGCCATTGTGGCTCTGCCGCCTGAGCAAGGTGAGGCGATTGTTCTGCACCTGCAAGGCGGCCTGACCTTCGGCGCGATTGCCCGGCACCAGGGGGTGTCCGTGCACACGGCCCGCAACCGGTATCGCTACGCCTTGCAGAAGTTGCGGCCCATCTTGGACGGTGAGGTGACCGAATGAACGACGAATCCAGGATCGAACAGACGTTGGCTCAGCACTATCGCCAGAGGCAGTCCCGGGTGCGTACGACCTCAACCTTTGACCAGAAGGTGCTTGCACAGGCCAGGGCCGCCCAGCAACAGACCGTACAACAGAGACCCGAAAGGTCCTTGGGAGGACTTCTCGTGAAATACCGACTTGCAGGAATAACGTTGGCCAGTGCGGCCGTCGTTCTGATCGTGGCCCTGTGCCTCACGGAGACCGGCGTATCCACAGCCTACGCGGTGGGACAGACCCTGGAGGCGATCAAGGCCATCCGAACCGTGCACATGCGGGGCGAGTTCGTCAAGCAGGGGACCTTTGAGTGCTGGATGCGTTTCGCCGGTGACCCGGATCGCCCAACCCACGTGTGGCTGGGCCGGCCCGGCAGACCCAACTGCAAGATCTGCAGCCCTGAGGGCGTGTTCGGCCTGAACCTTCGCACCCAGCGGGTGCACTTCGCCCAGCGGGATGAGCGTGACAAGACCTGGTTTCCCCCGTTCGGCACTTTCTTCAGACAGACCCTTGAAGAGGCCCAGCGCAACGCCTGGATCACCGTCACCCTGCCTGCGGACGTTAACACCCCTCATGGACTCATCGTGGTGGACGTCCGGTCCCCCAAGCGGGACCAGCAGTTTCTGGTGGACCCCGGTACCAAGCTGCCCGTGTCTATGACGACCCTGCGGGACGACGACCCGGCAGAGTTGATGCGAAAGACCCTCTGGGTCAAACGGTTTGAGTGGATCAGATACAACGAAGAACCCCCGGCTGGCCTCTTTGAGATGCCCAAGGACGCGGTAGTCGTGGACCAGGAGGTGGACACCCTGGTGGACCCGGACAGCGGCCTGATCGTGCATGGCTTGACCAAGGAACAGGCCTGTATCGCCATCGTGGAACAGACGGCCAAGGCCACGGTCGACCTGGATAGGGCCACCCTGACCAGGCTGGGCCTGACCTTCAGGATCTTCCCAGACATGATCTGGGACCAGATCACGACCATGAAGGACTCAGGTCAATGGGTCGAGGGCTTCTCGATCACCGGCCAGCCTTACCAGGAAGGGGG
>JAGOQT010000082.1 GCA_018007255.1 Phycisphaerae bacterium
CGGGAGGATCAGGCCGATCACGTCCTTCCTGGGCCGGACCGAGGTCCCCTCGAGGCACTGCTTCAACTGGGCCTTGAGCGCACCCGGATCCTCCGGATACCACGCCCCAGCCAGCGAACACCTGAGGTCTGTGCGCGGCAGCCCTGCTGCCAGGCCCACGCTCGATACGAGCCAGAGTGCCATAGCCGCGATCCTCCCAATCGGCCTCGTGTCCATCATCCCAGCCATCTGCCCTGGGTCCCCACGTCCCACAGCGGAATCACCCTGCCCGGATAGGGACCCGCCCGCCCTTCGCCCAGGGCCTGCGAGGCCGCCTGTGGCCCGGCTCGGACATACCGCCGCGAACACAGGACTGCACCGATCCCAAGCAGCCATCCTAGGAATCCCCGTCTGGTCATGTCCAAACCCCTGGCAGGGCCGCGCCGCAGTCCGGGCAGGCCCCATCCCGGATCCTGTTCTGCACCACCGTGAACCCGCTCCGTTGCACGACCGGCCTTGCGCACGCGGGGCAGTACGTGTTCTGGCCCTCCGGACTGGTCACATTCCCCACGTACACGAACCTGAGCCCCACGTCCCGGGCCACAGTGCGGGCCGTCTCCAGGACGTCACCCGAGGTCGGCGGCAGGTGCTGCATCTTGTACTGCGGGTAGAACCCAGAGAAGTGCACGGGTGTGTCGGCCCCGACCTCGTCCTTGACCCACCGGGCCAGGCGGCTGAAGTCCTCGGGCCGGTCATTGAGCGTGGGGATGACCAGGTTCGTGATCTCCACCCAGACCCCCTTGGCCTTGGCCGCCACAATCGCCGCCTGGACAGGGGCCAGCTTGCCCGAGCAGATCGTGCGGTACAGGTCGTCGGACATGAACTTCAGGTCGATATTGACCGCGTCCGTGACCTCCATCAGGGCCTCCCACGGCCGGGGGTTCACGTACGCGGCCGTGACCAGGACATTGCGGATCCGCGCCCGCCTGGCCAGGCGGGCGATATCGAGGGCGTACTCGTAGTACACGACCGGCTCGGTGTAGGTGTAGGCGATCGAGGGGCAACGGGAACGCCGGGCGGTGGAGACGACCTTGTCCGGAGGGCACGCAGCCGCAGTGCTGTCCTGCGGGTCCGCCTGGGAGATCTCCCAGTTCTGGCAGTTGAGGCAGTGCAGGTTGCACCCGACCGTGGCCAGGGACAGGATGGATGTGCCCGGCAGGAAGTGAAACAGCGGCTTCTTCTCCACCGGGTCCATGTGCAGTGCGACCGGGAATCCGTAGACCACGCATCGAAGGCTCCCGTCCAGGTTGACCCGCACGCGGCAGTCTCCGGCCCGGCCTTGGCCGATGCGACAACCCCTCGGGCACAACTGGCACTGGACAACCGACATGGGCCGGCCTTTCTCCTGGAAGAACCGCAGACGCTTGGGCCACGGACTGCGCCATTCTAGGCCCGCGTGTCTCGGCCGTCAACCGCAGCAGCCGTCCCCCGCTCGCCCCCCTGCGTCAGGCCCCTGGCGGCTCGAAGCGGTAGCCGATCTCCCGGATGGTGTGGATGTAGATCGGCAAGCCTGGATTGGGCTCGATCTTGTTGCGGAGGGTCGTGATGAACCGGTCCACGCTGCGGGGCCCTGAGAAGCAGTCGTAGCCCCAAACGCCGTTGAGGATCTCATCCCTCGTCAGGGCCCGGCCCGGCCGCTGGACCAGGAACTCCAGCAACTGGAACTCCTTGGGCGAGAGCTTGACCTCCTCGCGGCCCCGCATCAGGCGCCGCGCACCCAGGTCCAGGCACAGGTCGCCGAATGCGACGGTGGACGGCTCGGCCCGGCGGCGACGCCGCAGGAAGGCCTCGGCCCTCGCCAGGAGCTGGCGGATGCTGAACGGCTTGGTCACGTAGTCATCGGCCCCAAGGTTCAGGCCCAGGATGATGTCCGACTCCTCGCCCTTGGCCGTGAGCAGGATGATCGGCATGTCCAGCTTCTGCTTTCGGAGGGTCTGGCAGACCTCGTACCCGTTGATCTTGGGGAGCATGATGTCCAGGATGATCAGATCAGGCCTCGCGTCCAGGGCCGTGTTCAGCCCCGCCTCGCCGTCGGCCGCAGTCAGGACCTTGTGGCCGGCAAACTCGAAGTTGTCCTTCAGGCCCCGCAGCATGGTCGGGTCATCTTCAACGATCAGTACAGTCTCCATCGTTCGCCGCCCGTACCCTGGACTCTGTTGCCCGCTCGACGTAGGTCCCAGTGTACACCCTTGCGGCCTGATTTCAAGCAGAGGGTCCTGTGCAGGGGTGCGCGGTCGCCGGGGTCGGAGGGTCCGACGGTCAGACCAAGGGCTAGAAGATCGGCCTGCGGACGTGGCAATAGGGGGTCTTGCCGGTCTTGTCGTAGTAGTCCTGGTGATAGAGCTCTGCAGGCCAGAACCGGACCAGCGGCGAGATCTGCGTCTTGACCTCATATCCCTTCTGCCTCAATTGGGCCACCAGCCCCTCGGCCACACTCCGCTGCGGATCTGAGGTGTAGAAGACTTCGGACCGGTACTGGGTCCCCACATCCGGGCCCTGGCGATTGAGTTGGGTGAAGTCGTGGATCTCGAAGAACAGCTTGGCCAACTCCTCGTACGTGGTCTTGTTCGGGTCAAACACCACCTCCACGGCCTCTGCATGGCCCGTCTTGTCCATGCAGACCTGCTGGTAGGTCGGGCTGTTCACGTCTCCGCCTGTGTACCCCACCGTGGTGGAGATCACGCCTGGGGCCCGCTTGAGGTAGTGCTCCACGCCCCAGAAACAGCCGGCTGCAAACACCGCCCTCTCCAGGGCCTGGGCAGGGAGGAAGTCCATGGAGATCGAGTTGACGCAGTAGCGGGTGTCCTTGGGGGTCATATGCTCGCCCACAAACACGTGGCCCAGGTGGCCGCCGCAGGCCTCACACAGGATCTCCGTACGGACCCGGTCTGCGTCCAACTGCATGCGGACCGCCCCAGGGATCTGGTCGTCGAAGCTGGGCCAACCACAGCCGGACGCGAACTTGGAGTCGGATTCGAAGAGGCCGGCCCCGCACCGCCTGCACGCGTAGATCCCCTTCTCGAAGTGGTCGTCGTACGTGCCGCTGAAGGGCGGCTCGGTCCCCTTGGCCACGATCACGGACTGCTCCTGGGCCGTCAGCTTCCTCCACGTACGAGGCTCCTTTCTGTTGGCCGCAGCGGGCACCTGCTGCCGGCCTGCCCCAGACAACGCGCCGGATCCGGTCAAGACCACGATCATGGAAACGACCGCCAGGACCGCCCCCATGAGAAACCTGGACCTGGTGCCCTTCATAGCCGAATCCCCCTGTCTCCTCGCACGGCTGTCATGGCGAGGCCTTTCTCTGAACGAACAACGCATGGACGATCAACCCGGTCAAGACCACCGCGCTCAAGGCCCCGAGCCAGGGGTTGGGCATCGAGTGGACATGGGCCCCCACAGGCAGGTCGACGTACCCCACGGCCCAGTCCAGGAGCAGGCCGCCCGCCAGGGCACAACCGGCCACTGCGACCAGGTAGGCCGATGCGGCACGGGCACCCAGGGCCCGCCAGATCGTGGCGATCCCTGCGGCGTTGGTCACGGGCCCGGTCATGAGGAAGACCAGGGCCGCGCCCGGACTGAGGCCCTTCAGGATCATGGCCGCAGCCACCGGTATGGACGCCGTGGTGCAGACATAGAGGGGGATGCCCACACCCATCATCACGATCATGGGCACCACGCCGGTCCCGAGCTGTTCTGAGAAGAAGCGGTCCGGGATCAACATGGAGATGCCTGCCGCCACCAGGACGCCGAAGAACAGGGGCTTGCCGATGTCCGCAGGCAGGGCCACGAATCCGTGATGGAGGGCGGCAAGCCACCGGTTGGGGGCCTTGGGGGCCTCGGGCTTGCTGTGACAACCACAGGCCTTGGGCTCAGGAGCAGGCGGTGCAGGCCTGGGGTCCCAGAGGTTCGTCAGGACCCCGCCGGCCAGCCCCGTAACCAGGGCCATGATCGGGGAGACCACCGCGAACACGGGGCCCAGCATGCCCCAGGTTACGAGGATGTTGTCCAGGCCCGTCTGAGGCGTGGACAGCAGGAAGGCCACAGTCGCGGCCTTGCTCGCGCCGTTCTTGTGCAGCGACATGGACACCGGGATCACGCCGCAGGAACACAACGGCAGGGGCACCCCGAAGAGCGAGGACTTGATCACGGGCCACAGCCCCCTGCCTCCGAGATGTCGCTGCACAAGAGACGCCGGGATCAGGGCGGACAGTACCCCTGCCACGGCAAAGCCGAACAACAGATACGGCGACATCGTGGTCAACGTGGACCAGAACTCACCCAAGGCTGTCCGGATGGCATCCATTGCGTCACCATCCCTTCCACCTTCACACGGTCACATCCTCGATCCTCAACACGTCGCCTTGCAGGCCGATCGTCACATCCTGAAAGGTCCGAGGGGCCGTCCCGCTCTTTCGGATGGCCTCCCTGGCGATCCGAGTCAGGCCCGAGCAGCACGGCACCTCCATATGTACTACGGTCAGGCTCCGGCATTGGTTGGTGGAAAGAATGGCCGACACCTTGTCGATGTAGAGCTGGGCGTCATCCAGTTTGGGGCAGCCCACGGCCACGCTGTGTTCTTTCAAGAGGCGTTCGTGGAAGTCGCCCATGGCGAACGGCACGCAATCCGCGGTCAGGAGCAGGTCTGCCTCCTTGAAGTAGGGAGCCGCATGGGAGACCAGCTTGAGCTGAACGGGCCAGTGGCCCAGTTGCGAACGAACCGGACCCTGCTCGGCCTCCTCGCCCCCGGACGGGACAAAGGCATGGGCCATGAGGCCGGGGCACACCGTGGGCCCCTCCGGCGCAGCCCGCTTCTGTTGAGCCAGGTGCTCCTGTGTGGCCTGCTCGTCGAACGCGGGGGCCTCCCGCTGCTCCACGGAGATCGCGCCCTGGGGGCAGTGTCCCAGACACGCCCCCAGGCCGTCGCAGTAGACCTCACTGACCAGACGGGCCTTGCCGTCCACGATCGCGATCGCACCCTCTGCGCAGGCCGTCACGCACAGTCCACAGCCGTTGCACAGGGCCTGATCGATCCGGACGATGTTCCTAAAACTCATTGTCTTTCCCTTTGATGGAAGGAATAGAAAACCTCAGTTGGGCACACTTTGAATAATCTAATCCTGTTGTTTGGATTAGATTATCAAAGAACCTTGATGGATAATGGACTCTCGACTCATACGAGTCCTCCCGCAAGCGGAAGGACTCATATTAGGTGTGTCCAACTGATGTTTTCTATTCTAGGCAGCTATTCTCTATTCTAGGCAGCGCTCCCCAGGATCTCGGCCAGGTCCTCCTTGGCCGTCTTGATCGGGGCCACCTTGAACTTCTCCACGAGCACCTTCAGGACCTCGGGGCCCACGCACGCGGGCAAGGACGGGCCGATCTTGATGTTCTGGATCCCCAGGTACAGAAGGGTCAAGAGGATGCAGACCGCCTTCTGCTCGTACCAGCTCAGGACCAGCGAGAGCGGCAGGTCGTTCACCCCGCAGCCAAAGGCCTTGGCAAGGGCCACCGCGATCTGGATCGCGGAGTAGGCGTCGTTGCACTGGCCGATATCCAGCAGGCGGGGGATGCCTCCGATGTCGCCGAAGGGCAGCTTGTTGAACCGGTACTTGCCGCAGGCCAGGGTCAGGATCACACAGTCCTGGGGCACGGCCTGGGCCAGGTCGGTGTAGTAGTTCCTTCCGGACTTGGCCCCATCGCACCCGCCGATCAGGAAGAACCGTCTGATCTTGCCTGCCTTGACCGCGTCGATGACCTTGTCCGCAACGGACATCACCGCGTTGCGCCCGAACCCGATCGTGATCGTCTTCTCCTCGCCGTCTGCGGCGAAGCCGGGGGCCTTGAGGGCGGCCTCAATGACCGGTCCGAAGTCCGCACGGTGCACGTGCCGGACGCCCGGCCAGGCCACCAGGCCTGTGGTGAAGATCCTGTCCTTATAGGAGTCCCTGGGCCTCTGGATGCAGTTCGTGGTCATCAGGATCGAGCCCGGGAAGGCCTCAAACTCCTTGGCCTGGTCCTGCCAGGCCCCCCCGTAGTTGCCGGCCAGGTGCTTGTACTTCTTGAGGCCCGGGTAGGCCAGACACGGGAGCATCTCGCCGTGGGTATAGACATTGATCCCCTTGCCCTGGGTCTGCTTGAGCAGCTCCTCCAGGTCCTTAAGGTCGTGGCCGGAGACCAGAATGGCCTTGCCCTTCTTGGGCGTGACCCGCACGACGGTGGGCTCGGGGTGCCCGTACGTGCCGGTGTTGGCCGCATCCAGGAGCTCCATGACCCGCAGGTTCACCTCTCCGACCTTCAGGACCATGGCGACCAGGGACTGGACGTCCTTGGCCTGGGGCGTGGTCAGGAAGTTGAGGGCCTCGTGGAAGAAGGCCAGGGCCGTCTCGTCCGTCTTCCCCAGGATCAGGGCGTGATCCATGTATGCCGCCATGCCCTTGAGGCCGTAGGTGATCAACTCCTGCAGCCCGGCCACGTCCGGCCCCAACTGCTCGATCCTCTTGGCAATGCCGATCGCGGCTGCCTCTTGGAGCATCGCCTCGCGGGTCGCCGGCACCTGCCACCCCTCCAGGCCCTTGATCGGCTCGGGCTTGCGGCCCTTCTCCTTGCAGGCCCCCTCATACAGGGCCTTGGCCTTGGCCAGGACCTCTCCGGCCTTCCGGATCATCCCCTCCAGGCGGGCTGCGTCGAAGTTCACGTTGGTCACCGTCGTGAACAAGGCCTCGATCACAAACCGGTCGATCCCCGCATCCCTGGCTCCGAGCTGCCTGGCCCGATGTCCGGCCATGGCGATCGCCTTGGCGGCATACAGGAGCAGATCCTGGAGATCCGCGGTCTGCGGCTCCTTTCCGCACACGCCCACCTTGGTGCAGCCCTTGCCCAACGCCGTCTGCTCACATTGGTAACAGAACATCTCGTCTCCTTTCAGTCAGGTGCCGCTCCCTGTCCCGGGCAGCACGGCACAGCCATCTCACCTAGCCCCGGATCAGGGTCAACAGCATCTTGAATCGCTCGGGTGCGGCCACCGCATGGGGCACGTGGGCCGGCATGGCCACGATCTGCCCTTCCCGGACCTCGACCCCCCTACCGCCGATCGTCAGGCTCGCGACCCCCTCGACCACCTGCACCACTGCATCATAGGGTGAGGTATGTTCACTCAGCCCCTGCCCCTTGTCAAACGCGAAGAGCGTAATGGTGCCGGCCTGCTTGTCCATCAGGGTCTTACTCACCACCGAGTCGGAGGCATAATCGACCAGGTCTAGTATCCCCTGCGCCTTGCCCACGAAACCCTCGTACACCTTGGACGCCCTTTCACTCATGCCACGGCTCCTTTCCCCGCGATCAGTTCCCCGAGCGTAGTCTGATCCAGGGTCTCCACCAGAGACTCCTGGATCCGGACCAGTCTGGGCCTCACCGAACAGACCTTCCTGCGCGTACAGGCCTGGCCATGGACCAGGCAACGATTCAGACTGACCTTGCCCTGCACAGCCTCGATCACCTCCAAGAGTGTGGTCCTCCGGGGCTCCCGAGCCAGCTCAAACCCGCCCCTGGCCCCCATCGAGCTCTTCACGAGTCCGGCCTTCTGAAGCCTCTGGAGGACCTTGGACACCAGGGCACAGGAGACCTCCTGATCCGCCGCGATCACCGCAGCCGACACAGGACCCTTTCCATACGATGCGGCCAAGTGGGCCATTGCCCTGATTGCATAGTCCGTGTTGCGTCGAATCAAATCCATCCAGTCACTCCCGGTCCGGCCGGCCCATATGTGGGACTAATATAGTCTTACTTCCGCGCAACGTCAAGGTTCAAGATCAGGATCAGAAAAAAAAGAAGACGGGCATGCCCGGGGAACGGGGACCGGTTGGCCCCAATCTCGGGGGCCACAGGGCCCACCCTTGCAGCGGAGGCGATTAGAACCTATCCCAAAACCCGTTTCGTGACGAGATCGAGCGAGAAGCCTGGGGTCAAGGCCGGAGGTCTCGTTTGCCCGGAGGCGTACCCAGGGCAGTACGTCCAGGACAAACGGGACCGAGAACGCGGCAGCCGGACAACAGGACCGCTCAGAACCGAAGGCTTGTGAGAGATGCAGGCCAGGATGGACCGCCTCAAACCGGGCAGAACACGGTCCGGACTCCCCCCTGAAACCACGCCCTCATGGAGCTACCGCAGACATGACATCTCAGGGTGCATCCCCGCATCATGGCCATTCTCCCCTCTCATCAAACCAGCCCTCCTGCCTTCGCAAGACCGTTGGGCGCCACGAGGCCCACACTCTGCACTATGTGCCGATCTCCACATCAGGCAAAGGCTTTTTTGTCCATTTTGTCGCTTCATCCTTACACCAAGTCTATTGTCGAACACCGCCTGGCCCCCATTTCTCACCGCCCCAGGGTTCCAGCGACGGAACCTCTGAGCCTGAAAGGACTTGGGTCCAATGAGCGTAGATCACTCTCATCGTAGCGTTTGACCATGCGGCTCAGTGGGGACAGCGGATGTAGGTTCAGTCAGACAGGGCCGTGCCCGTGGCACGCTGTGCCCGGCTGTAGGGTCCATGCGGTTCGCCGGAACAACCTATACCGGCCATAGGAGGGACGCTGCGCGACTACTCTTCTGAAAGGACAGATGACCATGAACCGCAGGACCATGGGGCGTGTCTGAGGGTATGACGCGTCCGGACCACCCGGAGGGGCAACCCGATGCCCGTGCCCCACTGAACCGCCTCTGGGGAATGACCGAAATCTGGTGGGCCAGTTCAACGGAGGAACGATCTGCTCGGATGCAGGAGTCATCCTGCTCAAGCAGGTTGAGCAGGCCGCCGGGATCATTCGGCCGTGTGCGACACGCCTCACCGACCATCGTAGCCCCAAGCCGATCGATCAGACCCTGTACCAGCGGACGGTACTGCGTGCCGTGCGTGTTCTCATCCTGCCCAGGCATACAGACCCCCTCCGCCCAGCCTCTTCTGTCCTGCATCCCAGGTTCTGTCTGCCTTCCTACCGGAGAGGGCGGGATTCACTTCGTGGCTCCTTCGGTGTCGCACCCGCGGATGGCACTCCGTGCCATGCGTGTTCTCATCCCGCCCTGAACACATGTCGACGCCTGCATAGGCTCAAGCCTGTGCAGGCAGCATCGGAGAGGGCGGGATTCGAACCCGCGGTAGAGGTATTCGCCCCTACGACGGTTTAGCAAACCGTTGCCTTCAGCCGCTCGGCCACCTCTCCAAGGGCTGGGCCCAGTGTATCCGGGCCATCCCCTGCTGGCAAGCATAATAAGGGCATCGGACACGCCCCCAAGACCGTGGCGCCCACCCAGGCCTGCAGGGTCTTGTTCAAGTCCTTCGGCCATGGTCCGAGAACCCTGGCGCATCCCCTGACCGCGCTCAGATTCTGCCAAGCCGGCCGGAATTCCCTTGCCTTGGGTCCGGGGCCCTGCTATATAATAGTATCTGCAGCTCAGTGCCGATGGCACTGCGTATCGGGGCCGTAGCTCAGCTGGGAGAGCGCTTGCATGGCATGCAAGAGGTCGTGAGTTCGACTCTCATCGGCTCCATTCCCCTCGTGTTACCCTGTCCGCTCGGACTGCAGATGGATCTCCATGCCGCATGCGGAACAGTCTATGCGCACGTGCAGGCTCCGTCCGTCCTCATCCACCAGAGAGAGCGGCCCCACAGGAGGCTGCCCGCCCCCCCGCTTGATGCAACACCCCAGTTGGTCCAGGATGCAGTACCGCGTGGTCATCACCTTGCGCCCCCGCATGTCCAGGCCGGACTCTGCAGCGGGCTCGATCTCGGTCACGCCGTGGCGGCGGTAGAACGCGGCCGCCTTTCGGTTCAACACATTCCCCAGGTAAGAGAGCCTCTGCACCCCATAGGGGACATCATTCGGAACCAGGCGGCAGGCCTTCACCGGGCGAGCGGCGGCCCTGGCCTCGGCCAGACCCTCCAGGACCTTGCGGCGCAGTCCGTTGAGCAGTGCAACAGGCACAAACCAGGGCCGCTCCCATAGCAGGTCGATCCGGCTGCACAGGAACGGGGTCCGGCCTGTCCTGGCCAGTTGGCGCCGGACCGTTGCTTCCATGACGCCGGGGTCGCGCGCAGGTGTGTTCTCACACCCCGCAGTCGCCCTCGCGGAGTTCCCGTCTTCGTCCACCCCCGTCAGGGCAAGGCCGTCCTGGGTCTGCTCAAGCCGGAGCTGCACACCGATCCTGCGCACGGGCCTGGCCCCAAGCACGCGGCGGAGAAAGGCGTGGTCGTGATTCCGGTACAGCACGGTCCCCACATGGATCCCGTCCATCCGGTCAGGGATGAGTGTCCTGCCCTGCACCGCGTTGACGAGGGTCCCGCGGAGCTCGTTGTCTCCGTCGAAGAAGGCCAGACCGTCTCCGCACTCCACAGCCACCGGGCCGTCCAGCGTAAGCGCACGCCCGCGTACGGACGCCACCCTCCCCAGACGCGGGCCCACCATCTTGGGCGTGTCGATCGAGCCCGCCGGGTCTCCTCGGTCTTTCAGGAAGTAGTCCGTGTACCCTCTGTTGAAGGTCTTGTGCAGGTCCGGCTCGAACCCGAGGTCGCTCCTGCCTGAAGAGGTCCTGGCCCATGCGCGGCGCTCCAGGATCGCGTCCAGTCTCCGCCTGTAGAACCCCACCACATTGGCCACATAGGCCTTGTCTCTGAGCCGGCCCTCAATCTTGAAGCAACGCACCCCGGCATCCAGTAGGTCCTCCAACTGGTCCGATCGGTTCAGGTCCTTGAGCGACAGCAGGTACCGGTCCCGGACGACCGTACTGCCCTCGCCGTCGATCAGGCTGTACCTCCGCCTGCAGGGCTGGGCGCACTCGCCGCGGTTGCCGCTCCGCCCGCCCAGCGCATAGCTCAGAAAGCACTGCCCGCTCGCGCACACGCACAACGCCCCGTGCACGAAGCACTCCAGCTCGAGGGTCGTCTTGCGCCGGATCTCACGGATCTCGTCCAGGGAGAGCTCCCTGGCCAGGATGGCCCGTGTGAACCCGACCCGCTCCAGGAACAGGACCTTCTCGGGCCTGTCGTTGTCCATCTGCGTGCTCGCGATCAGGGGGATCGGCGGCAGGTCGCATTCGAGCAGACCCACGTCCTGGACGATGACCCCGTCCGCACCCATCCGGTGCAACCCGTGGATCAGCCTCACGGCGTCATCCAGTTCCCTGTCGAACAACAGGGTATTCACCGTGACATAGACACGGACCCAGAAGGTGTGGGCCCGATCGATGAGCCGCTCGAGGTCGGGAAGGGGATTGCCGGCCTTCGCCCTTGCGCCGAACCGCTCAGCGCCGATGTACACGGCGTCCGCCCCGCAGGCGATCGCGGCCAGACCGCATTCCAGGTCCTTGGCTGGAGCGAGCAACTCGACCTGTTCCATGGCCGCGATGTTATCGCGGCCTCTCGATCCCCGCAATCGCCACAAGACAGACCATTGTGACCCCGCGGCCTCCCGTGTACAATGCAGCACACAAAGATGAAACGCGTCCTCCGTACAGCCGCTGGCATCCTCCTGATCCTCATCGGCCTTGTAGCCTTGTTGACGCCGCTCACCCCCGGTTCCTGGCTGGTCCCCATCGGGCTGGAACTCCTGGGCCTGCGTCTGCTCGTGCAGCGGACGCTCATGTCCCTGCTCCCCGCCAAGGCCAGGGCCAAGGTGGAGGCCTGGCTCAAACGTATGAGGTGGGGTCAGCCCTTGAATTAGCCCTTAGCGGACAATGAAGGGCCCTGGGACCGGCCGCCCGTGCAGCGGCGGATCCGCCTCTCCAGGTCCGCCAGCTTCTTCTCCACAGACTTGTCCTTCACCAGACTCCTGCCGAGCCTCTCCAACTGCTTGCTGACCGCCGTGCCGCTGCTCATCTTCAGAACTTCAGCCACCTGACGCTGGGTCAAGCCACAGTGATCACACAACGCCTTGGCCGCCACCGGACGCACGATGGACTCGCGCCGACGGGTCGTGAGCACCTCGCGATGCACACCCAGCACCTGACAGACGCAGTCCAGGACCTGTTCCACGGGGAGTGTCCTTCCGTGACGCCGGAAGGAGACGTCTTCGGCGCGGCCGTAACCCTTCACGCGGTCTCGATACATACCCTTGATCCGATCATGGCAGGCGTCGGATCCGATGCACAGCCGCGACCTCGCGTTCGCCGCCACAAACGCCGCGTCTATGTCGTCAACTGCCGCTTCTACGAATCGTCGGTACGCCTCTGCCTGCCTGCCCTTCACCGGACTCATCATGGACAACACCGGGACATAATCCACGTACTCCAGCGGCCTACACCTCCCGATGTAGCTGCGGTAACTGCTCCAGGGATAGCCCCTCAAGAACTCAATCCGCTCGCCAAGCGGCCTCGATCGCTGTGCCGTGGTAAACACAGGGTTCAGATGGACGTATCGACTGAGCCTCAGGATGTACCCATCCTCATCCACGAGGCGGGCCCCGAACCGCCCCTGCATGAGATGGCCGCTCTGCTGGTGGCGCCTGTTGAAGGTCACGGTGTAGGCCGTCTCCAGGCGATGCATGAACCGGCTCAGATTGCCCCGCGGGGTCGCCAGGACGAAGTGGACATGATTGGTCATTAGACAGAACAGGTAGAGCCGCACGTCAAAGCGGTGCAGACTCTCATCCAGGACATCGAGGAAATGGTCGCGATCGCCGTCGGACAGGAAGATGTCACTCCGATGGTTGCCCCGCAGGGTGACGTGATAGACAGCACCTGGGTACTCTATACGGATCGGGCGTGCCATGGC
>JAGOQT010000083.1 GCA_018007255.1 Phycisphaerae bacterium
GATCCGGGCCGAGGGTCAGAGTGCCCGGGTGACGGCCCTGCCGCCCGAATAGGAGACCGACTGCTCGTTGATACCGAATCGCTGGGTCAGGGTCTCCACCAAGGACTCGACCCGCTTGAACTGAAGATCCGTGGTGTGTCCGGATCGACCCTCTGCGACCAGGCAGATGCGGATCGTCCCTTCAGAGGGATACCCGGTCTGGACCGACCGGACCGCTTGTTGATTCTCCCACCGCGGAGTGGCCAGGATCTGGCCGTCCTCTGCGCCCAGTTCGTTGCAGACCACGAAGTGATACTCGAGGTCCGGGCCCATGCGCAGACCTTGGAGGCTGGCCAGCCATTCTGCGTCCAGGCCCCGGGTCCCGCTGTAGCAGATCTCGATGCGGTTCCATCTGCCCATGACCGGCTCCACGTCGGACTCGATGACCTCCGCCATAGGGCCCAACTGGTAGTAGACGGATAGGGAGAACGCGCCTGCGGAAGGGGGACGATCGCCGAGGAGGATCAGGATCAGGGCCCCGCTGGTCATGGACACCAGAAGCGTTAGAAGGGTCTTCCAGAGGCGAGACTGCGTTGCCCTGGCACCGTCCTTGGTCGGGATCCTCGTGCGCATGTTGCCGGAACTTCTCCTGAACACCTGACAACTGGGCTCAAACACCAAATCAAGCGTGCTCGCGACTATATAGAGTGCAATCGGCACGTGTAAAGGAGTTCCTGTACAATTTCTTCACGTTTTCAACTGAGCCTTGGTCTATTTGCCGCGGGCGAATCATCTTGACTGAGTTGTCGCATGGGGTCCCAAGGTTGGGGTTCTTGGCTGCAATCGCGGACTGGTCAATGTGTGTGGACCCGGAGTTTCAGCGAGGATGGGATTGCAGTCATGCTGGGTCCGGGAGGTCTGGGCAATGCGCCACAATATAGGACTTTCACGGGCGCGGTGCAGTCTGGGATGCAGCGGCTGCATCTTTGTCGGCCACGGTGCGGGCTTGGGCCTGTCGGAACTGGGCCAGCCTGTCCTGCAGTTCCTTGTCCGCAAGGGCCAGGATCTCGACTGCGAACAGGGCCGCGTTCTTTGCGCCTGCCTTGCCGATCGCCATGGTGGCCACCGGGATGCCAGCCGGCATCTGGACTGTGCTCAGCAGGGCATCGAGCCCACCCAGACCGGGCTCGGCGGGCAGAGGGACGCCGATGACAGGGAGCGTGGTCCGGCTGGCCAGTGCCCCGGCCAGGTGTGCTGCCATGCCCGCAGCGGCGATGATGACCTGCACGCCGTTTCCAGAGGCCGACTCGGCAAACTCCGCCGCGGCTTGGGGGGTCCGGTGCGCGGAGATGATCCTCACCAGCGGATCGATTCCGAACTCCTTGAGTTGGTCCACGGCCGCCTGCATGACTTGCAGGTCGCTTTCGGAACCCATGACCACTGCAACCACGGAAGACCTTCTCGACGCCATCTGTGTCTCCGGCCACACCGGTTCGGACTGTCCCGGACGCCCCGGGAGGCCCAGATCGTACTGGTCCGCGACCCCGAATGCAATACCTGGGTCCGCCGGGTCTCGACAGGCCGCTGGGGGGCTTCGCGCGGAGTTCGCAGGCCTCGAAATGCCAAACGTTTGGGTTGACAGGTCTGCCGGAATGGTCTATACAAGGTCTTTTATCCAAAGGCTAGGACAGACCAAGCAACGTACTGGAGAGTGGATCATGGACCACAAGATCTTGCTCAGTGAGAGCGACATCCCGAAGCAGTGGTACAACCTCGCGGCGGACCTGCCTACGCCTGCGCTGCCGCCTCTGGGGCCTGATGGCAAGCCGGTCACGCCGGAGATGCTTGCCCCCGTGTTTCCCATGAACCTGATCGAGCAGGAGGTCAGCACCCAACGCTGGATCGACATCCCGGCGGAGGTTCTGGACATCCTGTACCGGTGGCGGCCCGCGCCCCTGCGCCGGGCGGTCTACCTTGAGAAGTACCTCAAGACGCCGGCCCGCATCTACTACAAGGATGAGAGCGTCAGCCCGCCGGGAAGCCACAAGCCGAATACGGCCGTGCCCCAGGCCTGGTACAACAAGCAGTTCGGGATCGAACGGCTGACCACGGAGACCGGGGCGGGCCAGTGGGGCAGCGCGCTGGCCTTTGCGTGCAAGCTCATCGGTCTGGAGTGTGTGGTGTACATGGTCCGGATCAGCTTCGACCAGAAGCCCTTCCGCAAGATGATGATGCAGGTCTGGGGGGCCAAGTGCATCGCCAGCCCCAGCCCGGAGACGCAGGCGGGGCGGAAGATCCTGGCCGAGATGCCGGACACCCCGGGCAGCCTGGGCATGGCCATCAGCGAGGCCATCGAGTCGGCGGTCACGGATCCGAAGGGCAAGACGCGTTACTCCCTGGGCAGCGTGCTGAACCATGTCCTGCTCCATCAGACGATCATCGGCCTGGAGGCCAAGAAGCAGTTGGAGAGGGCCGGTGAGAGGTTGCCGGATGTGGTGATCGGCTGCGCGGGCGGGGGCAGCAACTTTGCGGGATTGGCGTTCCCCTTTGCGGCCGACAAGATCCACGGGGCCCAGATCGAGATCATCCCTGTGGAACCGGCGGCCTGCCCCACGATGACCCGCGCGCCGTTCCGGTACGATCACGGGGACACCGCATGCATGACGCCTCTCCTGGCCATGCATACGCTCGGGCACAGCTTCGTCCCGCCGCCGATTCACGCAGGCGGGCTGCGGTACCACGGCATGGCCCCCCTGGTCTGCCAGGGCATTGTGGAGGGGCTCTTCAAGCCGAGGTCGTACCATCAGAGCAAGTGCTATGAGTCGGCCCTCTTGTGGGCCAGGACCGAAGGCGCGATCTGTGCGCCCGAGACCAGTCATGCGATTGCCGCCGCGATCGAAGAGGCCGAGAAGGCCCGAGCAGAGGGCAAGGAGAAGGTCATCCTGTTCAGCTACAGCGGGCACGGTCTGATGGACCTGTCGGGGTACGATGCCTATCTGTCCGGAAGGCTGAGCGACTATGAGCTCCCCCAGGAGCTGATGGAGAAGTACACCAGAGAGTTGGACGGCCTGCCCAAGGCGGAGATCCGCAAGAGCGGGAGGTGGTAACCAGCCTGTCGCAGGTCCGAGGGCTCGTTATGGAAATCGAAAGAGTGCTGGATAAGGAGATAGAGGTATGAAGATGTGGATGACTCTGGGATGGATGGCTCTGTTGCCCGCACTGGTCTTGGCACAGCCCAAGGAGGGGGAGGCGGGGGCGACCGCGAGGTCGCCCGGCATCGAGATTCTCGGGTACGGCCTGGATGTGCAGGGGTTTGTGGACCTGACCTATCAGAGCCGGTATATCTGGCGTGGCTTTGACGTGTATCGGGACAACAACGGGGCCACGCAACTGACGGCTGGCTTGGACTTCGCGGACACGGGATTCGGTTTTCTGGTCTCGGGGCACAGGGCCACCGGGAGCGGATACGAGGTGCAGGAGAGGTGGGACTACAACCTCTACTACCAGAACGCCGTGTTCAAGGGCGAGCCGTTTCAGACGCAGTTTCGGCTGGGTTGGGTCTACTACAACTTCCCCGAGTTCGAGGCCGAGTTGTTCGACCTTCAGGAGCTCCACGCCGTGGTCTCCATGCCCAACATCACGACGGTCAAGGGCCTGGTCCCCAGCTACGTGTTGGTCAAGCTGTATCCGGCCCACCACGGGGGCGCGCCTGTGGCAGGCAACGCCTCTGGATTCGCCCATATCCTGATGTTGGACTACGCGCTCCCGATGACCGGTCTGCTGCCCACGATGCCCGAGCAGGTGATCAAGTTCCACTCGGAGGTCGTGTACAACGATGGGGTCAGCCCGCTCCGTACGGACGTGGATCACGACTGGTCGAACGCGGTTTTCGGGGTGTCCACAGACTTCGACCTCGGATACGGCATCACCCTCACGCCCGCCGCGTATCACCAGATCTCCATGGACTCGAGCGTGAACACGGACGACAGCGAGACGTGGTTTACGGTTAGCGCGAAGCTCGTCTTCTAGTCGCGGTTCCCAGTTCTCACCTTGGATTTGCACCAGGGCCGGTCCCAGTAAGACCGGCCCTGTTCATTGGGTCCGGCAGTCTCCTCCAACCCGCATTTCTCACAAGCCTTCGGTTCCGAGCGGTCCCGTTGTCCGGCTGCTGCGTTCTCGGTCCCGTTTGTCCTCAGCGTACCGCAGTGGGTACGCCTCCGGGCAACCGGGACATCCGGCCAACAGGCCGCGCTCAGGACAGTCTGTCACCGATGCGTCGGACCAGTCGGGTCCACAGCCTCCATTCTGCCTCAGCCGTACGAAGCCTCGTGAGTAATGCGGGTTAGGTCGGTCTGCGAGCGGCGGGTGGATTGTCAATACACCTGCTCTGTGGTATATGGGGAATGCCCATGGGGTCGATAAAACTGCTTCTTTGAGTCCTCGAAACACATGTTTTGCTAACCTTTACCCTTGACAAACTGGGCAACTGGTCGGTAAATTGGCCTGCCAAGGCAAAATGGAATGCCTTACGTCAAAAGGACTTGGCTAGAAACGTAGGAAGGGATGAAAAAAATGAAGGATCTATTTACTACCGGTGAGGCGGCGGAGGTCTGCCGTGTCAGTCAGCAAACCATCATTCGCTGTTTTGACACGGGCCGCCTAGAGGGGTTCCGCGTACCTGGGTCTAAGTTTCGAAGAATCCCGCGGGCTAGCCTTCTGAAGTTCATGAAGGTCAACAACATCCCGCTGGACAACCTGGACTCCGGCAGGAGGAAGGTCTTGGTTGTGGACGACGACGCCGAGATCGTGGAGTTGATCTCGGAGGTGCTCACGCGGGACGGCCGGTTCGATGTCAGGACCGCGTCCAGCGGCTATGAGGCCGGTATTGCGACCCAGCAGTTTCGTCCGGATCTGATCTTGCTGGACTACATGCTGCCTGATGTGAACGGCAACGTGGTCTGCCAAACCATCCGCAAGAACCCCGAGTTCGAGAACATCAGGGTCATCATCGTCAGCGGCGTGATCCGCCAGGACGAGATTGACCAGCTGCTCAAATCCGGGGCACAGGGTTTCGTCAAGAAGCCGTTTACCATTGACGAGTTGACCGGCAAGATCGTATCGGTCCTCCAGATGGCCTAGCCCGCGTTTCTCACGAGGCTTCGGACGGACGAGGCAGAAGTGAGGGTGCGGACCCGACTTGGCCCGACCGGAGGGCCGACGCATCGGTGACAGACTGTTCTGAGCGCGGCCCGTTGGCCGGATGCAAGGCCGCAGGTCCCGGTTGCCCGGAGGCGTACCCGCTGCGGTACGCTGAGGACAAATGGGACCGAGAACGCAGCAGCCGGACAACAGGACCGCTCAGAACCGAAGGCTTGTGAGAAATGCGGGCTAGCCTCCCGGCCCTGGCCCGAATGGGAGGCCGGCAAGCCCAGTCTGACTGCGCAGCAGGTGGAGTCTGGACCCGGGTCGGGTTCGTGACACCCGCGTAGGCGTGCGCGGTCGGAACCTTCTTCCGGCAGGAGCGGTCGTTGTCCAACAGGGTATGAAGATGGTTGAGAAGGTTCGCGATCCTGCAGTGCCCCATCGCGTCAAGCACACCGTTTCCACGATCGAGTCCCTCGAGGACCTGCCCGGGAACGCGGCCAAGGCCGTCGGGATCCTGATGGCCGCGCCCTTCTCGTGTGCGGAGCTGGGCGCCGTGGTCGAGGCCTCCCCTGCACTGGCGGCCTGCGTCCTCTCCTGTGCATGGCAGCAGGGCGTGGATCTCGAGGACCTGGCGTTCTCGATTCCTCGCGTTCTTGAGAAGATCCCCGTAGATCTGCTCCGCGATCAGGTCTTGTCTGTGGGTCTGTGCCGCGAGGGCGGGGTTTGCGGGGACAGCGAGACCCCGTGCGGGGCGGATCTGGTCTGTCACAGCCTGGCCGTGGCCCACGTGTGCAGGCGCATCGCCGAGGCCTCCCCGCTCGGCCTGAACGTCGATCTGGCCTACCTGGCCGGACTGCTTCACGACATCGGCAAGTTGGCCCTGCGCCAGGTGATGCCCAAGGGGTTCGCCTCTCTGGTCGCACAGGCCCGGTCCCTCGGCCTGTCCGGCCACGCGGTCGAGCAGCGGGAACTCGGTACGGACCACGCCGCGCTGGGCCGGCTCCTGGCCCGCAAGTGGCACTTCCCGGAGGACCTCCAAGAGGCCATCTGGCTTCACCACAGCCCATCTGCAGGACCCCGATGCCCGGGAGGGTGCTTGGCCCGGTGCGTCCACGTGGCCGACGCCGTGGCAAGGGCCTGCTCGCCGGGGTGCTCGGGCAGCTTCGACCCGCCCCAGGTGACCCGGCAGATGGCCGAGTGGCTCGATGTGGACCTGGGCGTCCTGCAGGCCATGGCCGGCCGGATGCCCGAGGTGATCCGGGGTCTGCGGACCCGGCTCGAGTGCGGAGAATCCGACCCATGGCCCAAGCTCGCGGCTGCATCGCGGGGGGCCGCCCTTCAGCTCAGCCGCACGCACACCCAGTTCGCTGCGGAGCAGCGTGCCCTTCACGGGGCGTCCGCTCAGGTGGAGTTTCTCCAGGACCTCTGGTCCGCCGCCCCGTCCGCCCTGACTGCCCTGGACCTGGCAGAGGGCGTGGCCAGGCGGTGGCAGCGACTCTATCAGACAGGCAAGGTCTGCCTGTTGCTCCTGCTCCCTGAGGCTCAGGATGTCGTTGCCGCAGCCGTGGTGGAGGGGCTTGGCGGGGGTCGCCAGGTCCTCGTGGAGGGTCCGGACCTGGTCGATGCATTGGCCGAGGCCCTCGAGGGGGAATTCGGTGTCCACGACGCGGGCCCGCTCGTGGAGAGGCTGAACCAGGACCTGGGGGGCGACTGGGACCCGCATCGCACGCGGTGGGTGCCCCTGACCTACGGGCGCGAGGCCTTCGGCCTGGTGGTCTTTGAACTCCACTATCCTGGGGACGCGGATCGCATTGCCGACCACTTCGAGGTCACCGCCCGGTGCGCGGCCGTGGGGCTGTACCTGATGATGGCCTGTCAGCGCAGCGAGCAGACGGCCGAGGACTTGGCCGCGCTGTTGTCCGGCCCGCACACGGAGCCCGGCCCGGAGGAGGCCCCACAGCGGCCCGCGGACCTGACCGAGGCCGTGGCCGAGGTCGCGGCGGGACTTGCGCACGAGTTGAACGACCCCCTGGTGGTCATCTCCGGCCGGGCGCAGCTCCTGGCCGAGGGACAGGTGGACGAGCCCACGCGGCGATCCCTTCAGCAGATCCAGGACCAGGCCCATCAGATCGCATCCTTGGCGGAGGGTCTGATGAGCTACGCCGAGCCGGCTCCGCCCCGCAGGTCGAACACGTCCTTGGGCCAGATCCTGGACGAGGCGGTGGAGTTGGCCCGGCAGAGGCTCGGCGGCGGGGATCTGGACCTGCGCATCGAGATGGGTCCGGACGCCCCCTCCGTGTTGGTGGACTCCGCACAGGCGGCCTCGGCCCTATCCAACATCCTCGTCAACGCATTCCAGTCGTACACCCCCGCCGGGCAGGGGTCGGTGGAAATCCGGGTCGAACGGGATTCCGCCGTACCCGAGGTCCGGGTCCAGGTGCAGGATCGCGGGTGCGGAATGGACCGCCAGACCTTGAGCAGGGCGACGCTTCCGTTCTTCTCCGCCAGGCCGGCGGGCCGCAAGCGAGGATTGGGCCTGGCCTTCTCCGATCGGCTGATCCGGTTCAATGGGGGGCGCCTTGCGATCGCCAGCGAACCGGGCGCGGGTACGACCGTGACCGTGTCCCTGCCCTGCGGCCCTGGTTAGGACCCGCATTTCTCGCGAGGCTTCGCACGGCCGAGGCGGAATGGAGTCCTCAAGTCCCCCCCCTGACCCGCAGTGCGTGCGCGGCCGGCCTCCCCCTCCTGCGGGAACCCGCAACCTCGTCCCCCTCAAGCCGGACCCCGGGGACTCTTATCGGGCCGGGGGCCTCCGCGCCGGTCGATCAGTCCCTTCTAAAGCCCGCCTCTCGTCGGGCCGACTTTGGGGGTATGAGGAGCGGCATGAATCGTGGTGTGTTGGATGGGTGCCCATGACAGACCAGACGAGGCGCAAGAGGCTGCGGTCGTTGATCCGCAACGTGAATCGCCAGCGCAGGAGACAGGCCCGGCAGATTGATCTGCTCTGCCACGACCTGATCGGCTCGCAGAGACAGTTCATCCGCCATCTCGAGACCATCGGGTTTGCGGCGGCGTTCTACAAAGGGCTTCTGGGCGTCCGGGACCTAGGTCAGGTCCTCGACGCGGCCGGACAGTCGTTGCGCGAGCAGGTACCCCAGGCCCACCTGGTCTTCCACCTCCGCCAGCACGGCCTGTTCAGGCAGTTCGCCCCCGAGGGCGGCCAGACCTCAGATTCGGTTCAGCTGATCGAGTGCTTCACCCCGGAGCTGGCCGAGGGGATATGCAGGACCAACCGGACGTGCCGGCTGGACGATCTGCTGGGTCTGGGCCTGCAGGCAAACCCGGCCGTGGTGAGCCGGTTGTCGGCCGTGACGATCCCGCTGTGTCGATCGGGCCGATCCATAGGGTTCCTCATGGCCTGCCGCCGCAGCCATCATCCCTTGACCGCCTCCGAGGTCCGGCGGCTCTCGGCCGTGGCCCCGGGTCTCGCCATCGCGATCGAGTCCTGCGAGGGGGCTCCCAGCACAAGCCGCGACCTTGCGTCCTAGCCCGGCCCGGGAAGGGCCGGGGTCTGCCTGTCCCCAATATTTGCTTGCCCTGGGTGTGCGCGAACGGGATAATCACCCCCGACCATGATGAACGACGAGCCGATCCAAACGCCGGACATGGTGGAGGTGACCGACTGCTTTGAGGCGGTCCGTGTGTTGCGACTCTGGAGGAGCGTGTTCTTCTCCGTGGCCGTGGCCTGCATGGTCCTGCTGCAGGGTACGTTCTGGCTGGTGGACACCGGGGCGGTGCGGCCCTCGTCACGGCCTGCGGTCACCGAGGCGTCGACGGACTCGGCTCGCCCGGAAGACGCTGCTCCGTCCGCCGGGCCTGGGGCCTCGCCCAGGCAGGGGAGGGCCTTCGGCCTCTCGTTTGCGCACCTCGCCCGGTTGGTGCAGGTGGCCAACGGCGTGCTCCTGTTGGCGGCCCTGCTCTACTGGCTGACGATCCTCTTCACGCTCGGGATCTCGATCGTGGGCAGGCTGGGCGGGATCAACCACATCTGCCGGGCGTTCTTCCTCTCGCTGGTGGTCCTGGTCGTGTTGATCCCCTGGCAGCACTTCGTCGACTCGATCGTCGTGGGGGCCACCTTCGGTGTGCAGGAGCTGGCGGACAGCGTCTCCGCCAAGGTGACGGGTGTGTCCGGATGGGTCCTGCACTACGTGCGGTTCCCGGCCTACTCGCTGGCGGTCCTGGCCGTGCTGATCCTCGCGCATCGCAGGAGCTCGCGTTGGGCCCGGGTCGTCCTGCACCGGCTCGAGATCGTCTAGCCCGCATTTCTCGCGAGGCTTCGGGCGCCCGTAGCTCAATTGGATAGAGTGTTGGGCTTCGAACCCAAAGGTTGCAGGTCCGAGTCCTGCCGGGCGCGTGTTCGTGGCGGGCGGCCTCCGGGCCGCCTGCCGTTCTGGGCCCATGGGCTACTCGTGTCGCAGGGCGATGATGGGGTCGACCTTGGCGGCGTTCATGGCCGGATACAGGCCGAACACGATCCCGATGGCCATGCTGATGAGCAGGGGCAGCAGCACGCCGCTGAGGGTCAGGACCGTGGTCATCCCCGAGAAGTGGGTGATCAGGAAGGGGATCAGGGTCCCCACGCCCAGGCCGATCAGCCCGCCCGTGGTGGAGAGCACGACCGTCTCGATCAGGAACTGGGAGAGGATCTGCCTGCGCTTGGCGCCGATGGCCCGCCGAATCCCGATCTCGCGGGTCCGCTCGGTGACCGAGGCGAGCATGATGTTCATGATGCCGATGCCGCCGACGACCAGGCTGATGCCCGCGATCGATCCGAGCACGATGTTGAAGGTCCGCTTGGTGGCCTCGGCCTGCTTGAGCAGGGCCAGGGGCACGCTCACGGCGTAGTCCTTCTTGGCGTGGAACCGCTCCAGCATGCAGTCGATCGCGGTCCCCACGGCCTCCACCCGCTTGGGGTCGTCGACCTGGACGATGATCTGCTGGAGCTCCACCTTCTCCGCCTCCATTGAGCCCGAGGTCATCCGCATGGACATGTCCCCGAAGATCTGTCGCATGAACTCGAGCGGGACATAGACGTCGATGTCCTGGTCCGGGATCTGGATGTTCCCGGCCTGGCCGCTCTCGCTCCGGACGATGCCGACGACCTCGAACTGGCTGCCCCCGATGCGGACGGCCTGGCCCAGGACAGCCTCCGTGGCCAGGATCTTGCGGGCCCCGAACTCCGTGAGCACGGCGACCGGGGCCTTGTGGTCCAGATCCTGCTGGATCAGGACCCGGCCGGCCAGGACCTCCCGGGGGACCAGGTCGAACCAGGCGGGGGTGGTCCCGACCACACGCAGGTCCATGGCCCGCCCATGGAGGCGGGTCTCCTTGCGCGCGGTCTTGGCCGGCGCGGTCCTCCGGATGTGATTGAACCCCTCGGCCACGCGCCGGTAGTCCTCGTAGGTCAGGCCGTACACGTTCATGTACGATTGCTGGAGCGCGTTCTGCTCGTCCTCCACGGACTTGAGCGAGGAGATGAGGATGTTGTTGCTTCCCAACTTGCGGATCTGGTCGAGTGCGGCCAGGCTGGCCCCCTCCCCGACCGAGAGCATGGCCACGACGCTCCCCACACCGAAGACCACGCCCAGCATGGTCAGGAACGACCGAAGCTTGTGCAGGACGAGGTTCTCAAGGCCCAGCCGTACGTTGCGTGCAATCCTCGTCTGTCTCACATCATCGCCTCGACTCCCGGTTCCGGCCCTGCTACTCGTGTCGCAGGGCGATGATGGGGTCGACCTTGGCGGCGTTCATGGCCGGGTACAGGCCGAACACGATCCCGATGGCCATGCTGATGAGCAGGGGCAGGAGCACGCCGTTGAGGGTCAGGACCGTGGTCATCCCCGAGAAGTGGGTGATGAGGAAGGGGATCAGGGTCCCCATGCCCAGGCCGATCAGCCCGCCCGTGGTGGAGAGCACGACCGTCTCGATCAGGAACTGGGAGATGATCTGCCTGCGCTTGGCGCCGATGGCCCGCCGAATCCCGATCTCGCGGGTCCGCTCGGTGACCGAGGCGAGCATGATGTTCATGATGCCGATGCCGCCGACGACCAGGCTGATGCCCGCGATCGAGCCGAGCACGATGTTGAAGGTCCGCTTGGTGGCCTCGGCCTGCTTGAGCAGGGCCAGGGGCACGCTCACGGCGTAGTCCTTCTTGGCGTGGAACCGCTCGACCATCCGCTCGATCCCGGCTGCCACGGCCTCCACCCGCTTGGGGTCGTCGACCTGGACGATGATCTGGTGCAGCTCGACCCTCTCCCGCTCCTCCGCCCCGGAGGACCTGCGCACAGAGACATCGCCGAAGTACTGGCGCATGAGGTCCAGCGGGATGTAGGCGTCGATCTCCTGGTCCGGGATCTGGATGCTCCCGGCCTGGCCGCTCTCGCTCCGGACGATGCCGACGACTTCGAACTGGCTGCCCCCGATGCGGACGGCCTGGCCCAGCACGGCCTCCGTGGCCAGGATCTTGCGGGCCCCGAACTCCGTGAGCACCGCCACAGGGGCCTTGTTGTCCAGATCCCTCTGGATCAGGACCCGGCCGGCCAGGACCTCCCGGGGGACCAGGTCGAACCACGCGGGCGTGGTGCCCACGATCCGAAGCTCCATGGCCCTCTCGCCCAGACGGGTCTGCTTTCGAGTCAGCTTGACCGGGGCGGTCTGCCGGATGTGGCTGAATCCCGTGGACATCCGGCGGTAGTCCTCGTAGGTCAGGCCGTAGATGCTCATGCGGGAACGGGTGACGTTGGCCTGGGCCTGCTCCTCCTCCGCGGACTTGACCGAAGAGAGGATGATGTTGTTGCTGCCCAGCTTGCGGATCTGCTCCAGTGCGGCTTGGCTGGCCCCCTCCCCGACCGAGAGCATGGCCACGACGCTCCCCACACCGAAGACCACGCCCAGCATGGTCAGGAACGAGCGAAGCTTGTGCAGGAGGAGGTTCTCAATCCCCAGGGCGACGTTTCGGAAGGTCTTGGTCTGTCTCATGCGGCGGACTCGATTCGGTCGATCACCCCGTCGATCATGTGCAGCCGATGCCCGGCGTAGGCGGCGATATCCGGCTCATGCGTGACCATGATGATGGTCTTGCCCCGCTCGTTGAGCTTGGTCAAGAGCTGCATGATCTGGACGCCCGTGGCGGAGTCCAGGTTCCCCGTGGGCTCGTCCGCGAAGATGATCTGCGGGTCGTTGGCCAAGGCCCGGGCCACGGCCACCCGCTGCATCTGACCGCCGGAGAGTTCCGTGGGACGGTGGTTCAACCGGTCCCCGAGCCCGACCTCTTCGGCCAGCTCCCTGGCCCGCTCCGCGCTCCTTGCGGCGTCCCAGCCCAGGTAGTACAGGGGCAGCTCGATGTTCCGATGCACGGTCAGTTGGGGGATCAGGTTGAAGCTCTGGAACACGAACCCCAGGTATCGAAGCCGGAACTCGCTGAGCGAGTCGTCGTCCAGCCGGCTCACGTCCTGGCTGTCCAGGTAGTAGGAGCCGGAGGTCAATCGGTCCAGGCACCCCAGGACATTCATCATGGTGCTCTTGCCCGACCCGCTGGGCCCCATGATCGCCCAGAAGCTCCCCGTCTTGAATCCGATGCTCACACCCGCCAGGGCGTGGACCTCCTCCGTGCCCATC
>JAGOQT010000430.1 GCA_018007255.1 Phycisphaerae bacterium
GGGGCGCCGCGTTGGCGGCAGGCCCGGGGGTGCGCCATCGATGTCTTCCCCTTTGTCCGGCTCCGGTGCTCCTCCGGGTATGGAGGCGGGCCCGGGTACGGGGGCAGGGGGATACGCGGCAGGGGGGGGCGAGGCTTTGGCGGCGGGAGCTGGGCGGTCGACTATCCGGACAGCGATCTGAACTTCTCCTATCGCCTGCACCAGCTCACCTCCATGGAGGTCAATCCCGACGGCCTGGTCCTGACCCTGACCGACCCCAGGCTCTTCAGCTATCCCTTCATCTACATCGTGGAGCCCGGCAGGCTGGTCTTCAGCGACGAGGAGGTCACGGCCTTGCGGCGGTACCTGCTCGGCGGCGGCTTCCTCATGGTGGACGACTTCTGGGGCGAGGCGGAGTGGGCCAACCTCTACCGCGAGATCAAGCGGGTCTTTCCGGACCGCGAACCTAGGGAAGTCCCCCTGGAACACCCGATCTTCCACGCCGTCTTCGACCTCAAGGAGAGGCCTCAGATCCCCAGCATCAATGCGGCCCTGCAGGGGCAACCCTATGGGATCACCTGGGAGCGGCAGGACGCGCAGGAGGTCCACTACAAGGCCCTGTACGACGATCGGGGCCGGATGATGGCCTTCATCTGTCACAATACGGACCTGGGTGACGGGTGGGAGCGGGAGGGGGAGAACGAGTGGTACTTCCACCAGTTCTCCGAGAAGAGCGCGTATCCCCTGGGGATCAACATCGTGTTCTATGCGATGACGCACTGACCAAGAAAACACAGAACTCAGAATTCAGAACCCAGAATGAAGAGATGAGTGAAAGGAAGGGAACGTTGACCAACCAGACGTACGAATCCGAGCGGCGGGCGGTGGAACAGATCAAGGGGGCCCGCGAGCGCATGGGGGCCCAGTTGGCCAAGGTGATCGTGGGCCAGGCCGACGTGATCGAGCAGTTGTTCATTGCGGTGCTGTCCGGAGGGCACTGCCTGATCACCGGCGCGCCCGGTCTGGCCAAGACCCTGCTGGTCAAGTCCCTGGCCCAGCTGTTCAACCTGCGGTTCCAGAGGATCCAGTTCACCCCCGACCTCATGCCCGCGGACATCACGGGCACGGAGATCCTCCAGCAGACCGACCACGAGCGGAGGATGGTCTTCGTCAAAGGGCCGGTCTTCGCCAACATGATCCTGGCCGACGAGATCAACCGTACGCCCCCCAAGACCCAGGCCGCCCTGCTGGAGGCGATGCAGGAGCACCACGTCACGGCCGCGGGCGTGGGCTACCCGCTGAGCGAGCCGTTCTTCGTGTTCGCCACGCAGAACCCGATTGAGATGGAGGGCACCTACCCCTTGCCCGAGGCCCAGCTCGACCGGTTCATGTTCAATGTCTGGATCGACTACCTGCCCGAGGAGGACGAGGTGGCCGTGGTCAGCCAGACCACGACATGCGACCCGCAGCCGATCGAGCCTGTGTTCAGCGGGGAGGACCTCATTCGTTTCCACGGCGTGGTCCGCCAGGTCCCCATCGCGCAGGACGTGGTCCGCTACGCAGTGCGGATCGCCAAGGCCTCCAGACCGGGCGCGGACAACCCCCTGGACTTCGTGAACCAGTGGGTCACCTGGGGTGCCGGGTTGAGGGCCTCGCAGTACATGGTCCTGGGGGCCAAGGCCAGGGCCCTCCTTGCAGGCCGGGCCTATGTCTCGTTCGAGGACATCCGGGCCCTGGCCCACCCTGTGCTCCGCCACCGGGTCCTGGTGAACTATCGGGCCGAGGCGGAGGGCGTGGCGATCGAGGAACTGATCGATCGGCTGGTCCGATCGGTCCAAGAGGACGCAGGCAGATGAACGGCCCGGACCGATCCGTCAAGGCAGACGAGCCCGCCCGCCAGGCGGGTCTGATCGATCCGGCCTTCCTGATGCGGATCCAGTCCATGGAGCTCCGCGCCAAGGTCGTGGTGGAGGGATTCTGGAAAGGCATCCACCGGAGTCCTCACCACGGGTTCTCCGTGGAGTTCACGGAGTACCGCCCGTACGTCCCTGGAGACGACCCCCGGTATGTGGACTGGCGGCTCTATGCCCGCAGCGACCGGTTCCACATCAAGCGGTTCGAGGACGAGACCAACCTCCGCTGCACCCTCCTGATCGACCACAGCCGTTCCATGGGCTACGGGTCGGGGGGCTACACCAAGTCCCACTATGCGGGCACCCTGGCCGCGACCCTGGCCTACCTCCTGTTCTCGCAGGGCGACGCAGTCGGGCTGGCCACCTTCGACGACCAGGTCCGACAGGTCCTGCCCCCAAGGAACCGGCCCAGCTACCTCCGCCGCCTGATGCTGGCCCTGGAGGCGGACCCCCAGGGCCGTGCCACGGACCTGGGGCCGCCGCTCCAGCGCATGGCCCAGATCCTGGGCAAGCGGGGTCTCGTCGTGGTGATCTCGGACCTGCTGACCTCGATCGACCGCCTGGGACCGGATCTGGGCTACCTGTGCGCAGGAGGCCACGACGTGGTGGTCTTTCACGTCCTGGATCCGGCCGAGCTCCGCTTCGATTTCAGCTCGCCGGCCCTGTTTCAGGACGTGGAAACCGGGCGGAGCTTGTACGTGGACCCGCCCGCTGTACGGGCAGGGTACAGGCGGATGCTGGAGGGGCATCTGGCCGCGGCCGAGTCCACGTGCCGGGGTCTGGGCATCGACTATCACCGGTTTGCCACGGATCAGCCCTTTGACCTGGCCCTGCTGGACTTCCTCCAACATCGGACGCGCCACAGGGCGAGGATCCGACACAGGGTCCGTCCCATGACACGGAGC
>JAGOQT010000084.1 GCA_018007255.1 Phycisphaerae bacterium
GGCGGCTCGGTTCAGGGGGCGGCGGAAGACGGGCTCACGGTCTACAGGGGCATCCCGTTCGCCGCCCCGCCGGTCGGCGACCTCCGGTGGCGTGCCCCTCAGCCCGCCGCGAAGTGGGAGGGCGTCAGACAGGCCGACCAGTTCGCCCCAGGCCCCATCCAGGGCGGAAATCCCCCTTCCGGAAAGAGCGAGGATTGCCTGTACCTGAACGTCTGGACGCCGGCGAAATCGGAGAGCGACCGCATCCCCGTGCTCGTCTGGATCTACGGCGGCGGATTCGGTGGAGGGGCCACCTCGGAGCGGAACTACAGCGGCGAGAACCTGGCCAAGAAGGGCGTGGTGCTGGTCAGCATCGCCTACCGCGTCGGCCAGATCGGATTCCTGGCGCACCCGGAGCTGAGCAAGGAGTCCCCGAATCACGTCTCAGGCAATTACGGCCTTCTGGACATGATCGCGGGCCTCGAATGGATCCAGAGGAATATCGCCGCATTCGGTGGGGATCCCGGCAAGGTGACGATCTTCGGCGAGTCGGCCGGGGGAATCGCGGTCAGCATGCTGTGCGCGTCGCCGCTGGCCAAGGGCTTGTTCCACGGCGCGATCTCACAGAGCGGAGGCTCGTTTGGACCTCCGCGTCCCAACACGATGCCCGGCGAGAATCTGAAGCGTCTCGCCGACGCGGAGGAGTCGGGATTGGAGTTCGCCAAGAACGTCGGTGTCTCATCGCTGGCGGAGTTGCGAAAGCTCACACCGGAGCAGCTTTCGGGAGGCCGGGGCGGCGGCGCACCCGGCAGCCGCGATGGCGGTGCGCCAGGAGGCCGTAGCGGTGGCGCACGGGGAGGCCGGGGCGGCGGCATGTCGTGGCCGATCATCGATGGGTACGTGATTCCCGACGACCAAGTCAAGCTCTACGAGGCAGGCAAGTTCAACGACACGCCGATTCTCGTGGGCTACAACTCCGACGAAGGCCAGAGCTTCTCGCCTCCGGCCACGGTGGAGGCTTACATCGCCGGCGTCAAGTCCCGCTACGGCAAGTTCGCCGACGACTTGATCAAGGCGTATCCCGCCGGCACCGACAGAGTCGCGAAGACCGCTCGCGATCTGGCTCGCGATTCGGCGTTCGGCTGGCACACATGGATTTGGGCACGGCTTCAATCGAAGATGGGTAAAGGCAAAGCATTCTACTACTACTTCGATCAGCATCCGGCCTATCCGCCTGATTCTCCCCAGGCGGACCGCGGCTCACCGCATGGCCAGGACGTGGCCTACGTCTTCCAGCACCTCAGCGCCGGACGCGGACAGACTTCGAGCACAGACCAGGCAGTGTCGGAAGCCATGGCCACGTACTGGACGAACTTCGCCAAGCGGGGTGATCCGAGTGGCGACGGTGTCCCGCCGTGGCCTGCCTTCAGCGACGCTAACCCTGTCGTGATGGTCTTCGCGCAGACGCCCCACATAGGGCCGGTGCCCAGCGCCGACTCGCTTAAAGTTCTGGATGCATACTTCGCCTGGCGACGCACGCCGGAAGGAGAGGCGGCAGTGAAGTAGACCCGACCTCATTGACAATGGCGTCATTGTTCCGACCCAGGAGAGAATATGGACCTGCTGCAAGTTGACGGGAGTCAAATTGTCACCGCCGATGGACGGCCGATCCGTCTGCGAGGGACGTGCGTGGGTGGCTGGATGAACATGGAAGAATTCATCAACGGCCACCCTGGCTCGGAACACGGCTTGCGAACGATCATGGCCGAACGGCTCGGGACCGAGGCGGCGCAGTTCTTCTTCGACCGCATGTCGGACCACTTCTTCTCCGAAGACGATGTCGCCTATCTCAAGTCCCTGGGGACCACGGTGGTGCGCCTCCCGTTGAACTACCGCCACTTCGAAAGCGATCAGAGACCGTTCGAGTACCTGGAGGCGGGGTTCGCCCGTCTGGACCAGGCTCTGGGCTGGTGTGAGAAGCACGGCCTGTATGCCGCCTTGGATATGCACGCCGTCCAAGGCTGGCAGAACCCGGACTGGCATTGTGACAACTCCACCCGCCATACGTTGTTCTGGTCGCACACCCACTTCCGGGATCGCTTCGTGGCCCTGTGGGAGGAGCTTGCCCGACGCTACAGAGGCCGCGCGGTGATCGCCGGATACGACGTGATGAACGAGCCGGTGACCCATGCGCCCTTCGGACGCTTCAGCAACCAATATGAGTCGGACTGGGGGGCGATCAACCACCTGTATCGTCGCGTCGTCACGGCCATCCGGGCCATCGATCCCGACCACATCATCTTCCTGGAAGGCGACCTGTTCTCACGGGAGTTCGACGGCATGGAGCCGCCCTTCGCGCCCAACCTGGTCTATAGCAGCCACAATTACACCGACGCCGGCTTCGGTCCAGGCCCCTATCCCGGCCGGGTCACCTCGGGGTGGGCCAATGCCGAAGCGCAATCCGCGAGCCGCAGCCCGAAATCGGAAGAATGGGACTACCAGAAGCAGTCGCAGTTCTTCCTGAACTGTAGCGGAAGGCGGTTCGCCCAGAAGCACAATGTCCCCTTGTGGGTGAGCGAATTCGGCGCCGCCTATAATGGCCCGGCCAATGAGATCCCCGACCGGTTGCGTGCTCTGGACGATCAGCTGGCGATCTACAACGAGCATGGAGCGCACTGGACGATGTGGACCTACAAGGACATCCACGTCATGGGCTGGGTTCAGCTTGCTCCCGACGCCCCCTATCTGAAGGCCATCCGCCACATCATGGACGCCAAGCGTGACCTTTCTACGGATTTCTGGATGGGCTGGATTCCTCCGACGCCCGCCAAGGCGAAGGTCTTTGAACTGGCGGCCCTGATCGAGCAAGCGATGAAGGACGCAACCATGGACTCAGAGGCCAACCGCACCTTCCTGGCTCAGGCCACCCTTTCCGGCTACACCGCCGGTCTGATGCAACCCCACTACGCTCGCTGCTTTGAAGGCCTGAGCCGGACCCAGCTCGACCTGGCTTTGCGCTCTTCTGCCCTCCAGCAGTGTCGTCCTCACTCTGCCCTGATTGAGGTGATCCGAAAACACCTGTAAACCACTTCAATCCTTGTTGGACTGCTTCCGCCGCTCGATCAGGTCGGACTGGACCCGGGCCATCTGGGCCCGGTTGAGCGGATAGAAGAACATCACAACCATCGCCAACAGGGCGAAGAGGGACGGGTATATGCTCGTGACCAAACGGATGCCCATCAGTCCTCTGGTCGTCTGCTCTTGATTCTCCCTATAACCGTACGCCCCCAGGATCCACACCAAGGCCGCGGACCCCACGGCCAATCCCAGCTTCAGTGCGAACAGGGAGGCGGCCATGACCAGGGCTGTCGAGCGACGTCCCCTCTTCCACTCGCCAAAATCCGCCACATCCGTGAAGATGGCCCACTGCAATACGGCCAGAGGCCCCATGCAGAAAGACGTGACGATCTGCAGAACGAACAGGAGGACCACGTTCGGGGGCTCCAAGAAGTAGACGGCCCCCGAAGCCACACCGGCGATACCCAGGGAGAGGGCATACGTCAGGGCCTTACCCAGAAGCCGGTTGATACGGGTGGCCAGCAACACCCCGAGGATCGTGGTCACGGTACCGGCTACCAGGAAGGCCGACCAAACCTGCTCATAGGAGACCATGCCGAAGAGGGGGACCTCCCGGCTCCTGACCGCGGGTGAGAAGACAAAGTACTTGATGTAGTAGCCCACGGCGCCGCCTCGCATACCGTAGAAAACGAGCTGGAAGACGGTCGCGCCGGCGATCAGCACCCACGGCAGGTTGGCGAATAGGCCGGCCAAGTCCTGCCCCAGAGGAGTCTTCTGTCCCTTCGGAGGTTGCACTCGCTCCTTCGTTGTGGCGAAGGTGATGAAGAACAGGATCACCGCGATCGCGGAGAAGACCGTCATCGTCCACTGCCAGCCCGCGGCCGCATGGCCTCGTCCCAACCATCCGATCATGCTCAGCGCGAACACCTCTACCAGCAGCTTCGCGAAAAACGCGCCGAAGAATCGGTACGATGACAAAACGGTGCGATCGTTGGAATCCGGTGTCATCACACCCATGAGCGCGGAATAGGGCACGTTGACGACCGTGTAGAGCATCAAGAGCAGGTTGTACGTGAGGAAGGCGTAGATCAGTTTGCCTGTCGAACCGATCGCAGGCGTCGTGAAGGCCAGCACGCCGACGATGCCGAACGGGATGGGAAACCACAGCAGGTAAGGTCGGTACTTGCCCCATCGCGTTTGCGTGCGGTCGGCGACCAGGCCCACCATCGGATCGTTGACGGCGTCCCAGACCTTGCTGACCAGGAACATCCACGCCAGGGCCTTGGTGGAAAGACCGAACACATCCGTGTAGAAGATCGTGCCGAATGAGATGAGCGTCTGGAAGTAGATGTTGGATGCCGCGTCGCCCAAACTGAAACCCACCTTTTCCACAATGGAGAGTCTCGGAACCCTCCCCTCTGCGGGGACGGCGGTTGGGCCCGCATCAAAGCCGGCCGTTCGATCCACACCATCACCGGGTGATTCGTTTGGCCTACCTTGCTCCCTCATCGGAGTGAACCTCCCATATATTCCTTCTGACCGAGGGTTTGTCATGGGCGTCGGCCACGAGCCTTCTTGCTCCCGTGGCGACCCGATCGCGGGACAGGCCGCTCCCATGGAGCCTACCCATGAGCAACAACCTGTCATCATAGTAGGTGTACAGCGAAGATGGAATGGGCTCATTGCCGATTGACACGCGGGACCGCGTCTGATAGGATTGCCCGATGCCCGGTGATCTCGAAACAGAGATCGCCCTCGCCGTGCTGAGTACAAGCAGGGGCAGAACATCCAATGCCTATCGGTTGAAGCGACATCAGAGAGCTATGAACATGAAACGGAGATTGTTCCTACTGGCGGGATTACTCTCATGGGCGGCGAATGCGGTTGCAGGACCGGATCCGAACTTCTACGTCTTCCTGTGCCTCGGGCAGTCCAACATGGAGGGCTTTCCAGGGATTGAAGAGCAAGACAAGGCGGTGGACCCACGCCTTCAGGTCCTGGCCGCGGTGGACTTCCCCAACCTGAGCCGAACCCAGGGCAACTGGTACGATGCGGTCCCTCCCCTGTGTCGACGCTCTACGGGCCTTTGCCCTGCCGACTACTTCGGCAGGACCCTGATTGCCCGCCTGCCGGAGAAGATCCGAGTCGGCATCGTCAACGTCTCCGTGGCCGGCTGCAAGATCGAGCTGTTCGACAAGAAGGACTATGAGGCGTATGCCTCCACAGCCGCACCGTGGATGACCAACATCATCAAGGAATATGGCGGCAACCCCTATCAGCATCTGGTCGACATGGCCAAGCGGGCCCAGAGAGACGGCGTGATCAAGGGGATCCTGCTGCACCAGGGGGAGTCCAACACGAACGACAAGGACTGGCCGAGGAAGGTGAAGGGCATCTACGACAATCTGATCCACGACTTGAATCTCAAGGCCGAAGAGGTGCCTCTGCTCGCGGGCGAAGTGGTCCATGCGGATCAGGGAGGCGCGTGCGCAAGCATGAACTCGATCATCGCAACGCTGCCTCAGGCGATCCCGAATGCCCATGTCATCTCCTCACAGGGCTGCACGAGCCGCCCGGACCGCCTCCATTTCAATGCGGCAGGCTACAGAGAACTCGGAACGCGGTATGCCGTGAAGATGCTCTCTCTGCTGGGGACCAAGAGCGTAGAACCCAAGTGACCTGAAGGTACGGGACCGGCCGATCTTGCTGGAGACCCTTATGAGAAGCAGACTCGTCGCTCTTCTGGCCGGCCTGGGCCTGACGACCCTTGCCGCGGCCGAGCCGCTCGCCCTCACGGTCCACACCGACCAGACCACCAAGACCGTCAACGTCGGGATCTACGGCCAGTTCCTGGAACACATCTTCCACTCGGTGCACGGCGGCCTCTGGGGCGACCAGATCCTCAACGGCACACTGGAGCTCGCGCCTGCCGGACGCAGACGAGGCACAAGAGGTTCCGAAGCGGCTCCAGCGTCAAACCCGCCTCGCAACTGGGAATTTGTCGGCGGTCCCAACGATGTGTCCATGGACAGGGAGAATCCCTTCAATGCGGAGGTCTCCGTTCGTATCCATGCTCAGGCCACTCCCCTTGGGAGGGGCCCGGGCATCCGCCAGCGACACATCGCATTGAAAGAAGGCGAGACCTACACGCTCTCGCTCTACGCCCGGGGACGAGGCCATGTCATAGCAGCCTTCCTGGACGATGAGGCACAAGTCTACGCTCATACCTTCTCTGAGCTCACTCCGGAATGGAAGAAGCTGACCGTCGTGTTCCAATCGCGACGCACTGTGGATGACGCATCGTTGAGCATTACCGCTCCGTTCCTGTCGCCGGTCCATGTGGACCAGATCTCCCTCTTCTCCGCCTCGGCCCTGGCCACAGGCGGCTATCGCCCCGACCTGCTCAAGGCCGTGGCCGATCTCCAGCCCGCCTCCATCCGCTGGCCGGGCGGGTCGTTCGCCAACCGGTACATCTGGCAGAACGGGATCGGCCCAAGAGAGAAGCGTCTGCCCCATCCCGTGGATCAATGGAATGATCGCGACACCTATCAGTTTGGGACCGACGAGTTCTTGCAGCTCTGCGAGAAGGTCAAGGCCGAGCCGATCCTCGTGCTGAACACCGCCCGCGGCGTGGAGGACGCCCTCCAGTGGCTGGAGTACTGCATGGGAGACGCAACGACTGCGTACGGCAGGCAAAGGGCCGCCAACGGCCATCCCGCCCCCTATGCGCTCCGCACCATCGAGATCGACAACGAGCCGTGGCTGCTGATGGAGTACCCGGCCTACCTGGACATCGTCAACCGGTTCTGCCCCGCCCTCCGGGCCAAGTACCCCGACCTCAAGCTCTCCGTGGCGGGCAGCTACGGCTACGACACGGGCCCGGGGGAGGGCAACCAGGAAGCCAACCGCAACTGGGACCCGCGGATCATCGAGCAGGCCGGCAAGCTCTTCGACATCCTCTCCCCCCACTACTACAACGGGATCTACTTCCCCGCGGATTACGTGGAGGACCCCTACCGGTACGAGCAGTTCCTCCGGGGCCGTGGAGAGATGATCCGGAAATCCGGCAATCCCAACATGGAGATCTACGTCTCGGAATGGAACCTCACCGAGAACCGCCGGGGCAACGACTGGCGCATGGGGTTGTACGCGGGAGGCATCCTCAACGCCTTCGAACGCCAGGCCGACATCGTCACCGGGTCGTGCCCGCCGCCGCCACGGTCGAGGGCCGCACCGTCCGGTTCACCATGCCCGCCCTCTCCGCGGGCGTGGTGCGCGTGACGCCCTGACCGGTCGTCGTGTGGCGGGCTCCTGTGCGGAAGGATCGAGTCATGAACGGTAGGTCACCTGCTCGCTGGCTGGCGTTCTGTGGGATCTGCGCCTTCCGGCTCTGCGCAGGACCGTCGGCGGCGTCCGACACGCGGCTGCCGGACGGGAATGAGTTTCCCTTCTGGGAACGGCCGCTCCAGTTCTCAAAGACCTATTACGTGGACGGCAACTCGCCAGTGTGCGACGACAGTGGGCCAGGCACGAGGGATCGGCCCTTCCGCACCATCAACAAGGCCGCCCAGGTCTTGCAGCCGGGCGAGCGTGTGGTCATCGCCTCCGGAACCTATCGCGAATGCGTTCGGCCGGTGCGGGGCGGAACCGATCCGAATCACATGATCAGCTACGAGGCCGCACCGGGCGCCAAGGTCATCGTGAAGGGATCCGAGATCCTCAAGGATGGCTGGCAGCCCAGCACCGCCGGGATGCGCGGCCGTGGGGGGGATCGTGGGGACCCCTTGTTGCACATCTGGAAGCACGAGCTCACCGGCGCGATGTTCCCCGACGCCTACAACCCCTTCGGCATGGCCAACGTGCCGGGCGATTGGTCTTGGCTGGACACAAAGAAGGTCGACATGGGCCCGTACTTCCGCAGGCGAGGACTGGTCTTTGTGGACGGCAGACCCCTGGAGCCGATGGAGCAGCAACGCGAACTGGGCGGCATGCCGTTGCGATCGCACATCCCATCGCCGCCGCCGGCGGTCGAACCTGTGAGCCGGGGGACGCCCATACGCCATCGCGGGGGGGCGATCATGCAGGAAATCGGCGGTTCGTCGCAGGCCAGGTTCTGGGTCGAACACCAGGGGAACGTCATTCATGTGCGCGTGCCCCCTGAGACCGGCGACCACCCGCTGACCGAAATCACCACCCGCGAGCAGGTGTTCGTCCCGACGCAAGCAGGTCTGGGTTACATCCGCATCCAGGGAATCACCTTCCAGCACTGCGCCAATGCCTTCCCGCCGCCGCAGCGCGGCCTGGTCTCCACGGCCGGCGGCCACCACTGGATCATCGAAGGCAACACCATCGAATGGGCCAATGCCGTGGGGCTGGACATCGGGAGCGGGAACTGGGGCGGCGGCGCAACCGGGGCCGGGACCGCTCATATCATCCGCGGCAACACCATCCGCACCTGCGGCGTTTGCGGCCTCTGCGGCATGGGCACACGGGACACGCTCATCGAGGACAACCTCATCGAATGGGTCGGCTGGCAGGACGCCGAACGCGCATGGGAGGCCGCCGGGGCCAAGTTCCACGGCGCCCGGAACATGCTGTTCCGCCGCAATGTGGTGCGGCACATGCGCCACGCCAACGCGGTCTGGTTCGACAGCAACAACTCCAATTGCCGCATCACGGGCAACGTGCTGGCCGACGTGCTGACGGTCAGCGCGGCCCTCCACATGGAGATGAACCGCGGCACCAACCAGATCGACAACAATGTGATCTGGGATGTTCGCAATGCGGAGCCGGGCACACCCGGACAGAGAGGCGCGGCCGGGTCCGGCGTCTTCATCCATGCCACCGATCGTCTGATCCTCGCCCAGAACCTGATCGGCCGCTGCGACAACGCCGGCGTCTGGCCGGTCCTCCGCCCGGAACGAGGCGGTGCCGGCACCGGCCGGGAGAACACGATCTGCAACAACCTCTTCACCCGCTGCGGCAAGGCCGCCATCGTATTCCTCGACGAGGACAACCAAGCCGACGGCAACGTCTATGACTCCATGCCCGCGAGTTTCCTGGGGTTTGTCCAAGGCGATGGGCAACAGGGGTTCGACCTGCCGGCCTGGCGCGACTCCTACGGCTGGGATAGGAATGGAGCCGTCACGTCGATGAGTCTGGACTTCGATCCCGACAAGCTGGAATGGACGACGGACGCTCAAGGTCTGCCCAGCGTGGCGGTGGTCCACCGGATCGACACCGACCTGTTCGGGAAGGCAACCGGCGAGCGGCGTGCCCCCGGCCCGTTCGCCGATCCGTGCGCCGGGACCGTGCTACGGGTGGATCCGCGTCTCGCAATCCCAAGGGAGACGGCACCAGCCGGAGAGCCGACTCCGCTTGACGCCGCAAGGGCACCCTCTATTCGTGTCGTTCCTGCCCTCACGCCCCAAGAGTAGAGGGAGACGAGTCCTCCCCTCCCAGGGTTGCCTCACGGCCCCCCGCGTCTGCCTGGTCTACCCAAGCCGCGGACGTCCTACGGACAGGTCGGTCCGCCAGTCGAGGAGCTGCTCGATGTTCGCGTGCAGCTCGTACTTCTTGACATAGTCCTTGGGGGCCTTGTCCCCGACAATGTCGATTCGGGCCGCATCGGTGACCCCCAGTCCCGCGTTGCCGCAATAGGTCAGGTAGCCGATGTTCTCCAGGGGGATGCCCATGAGTTGGGCCGTGATCGCATCCACTGCGCACACGTCCGTGCCGGCCAGCGCAACGCCGTGATCGATGGCCGTTCCGCGGATGGGGCCGCTGCCCTGCATGCCCTCCAGACCGTCGATGACCGTGAGGTGCGGCCGGATGTGCTGGGCGGCCAGGAAGAGATTGTAGTGGAGCCACCGGGGACCGCCGGAGTGCATGACGCGCTTCATGTTGCCGCGGTCCCTCCCGCCGACCGGGGCGGCCATGAGCATGTTCTTCAGCCCCATCGTGGCCACGACCGTATCGTGCGTCTTCGGGCGCGTCACGGAGATGAAGTAGTTCTTGGGGTCCAGGAATTCGGCGATCATCTCGCAGGGCACGGCGTGGATGTTGCGATCGATGACCCAGATCGGACGCGTCGGAAGCGTGTCCAGATCGATCAGAGAGACGTTGTACTCCTTCTCCAGGGCGAGATAGCCGTAGTTCTCGAAGCCCTGGGCGGGCCTGCCCCCAGCCGGGGACTCCCCGATGAGGATACGGCCTGGATAGAGAGGCGTGAGAAAATCGAGCACGCCGCGGACCGCATCGACGTGGGTCGCGCAAAGGGGAACGCTCGTGGCGACGAAGTTCGGCTTGATGAACACCTGCTTGCCCTGGACCCCCTTCTGGATCTCCTCCTTGAAGGGCAGCATGGCCTTGTAGACCATCTCCCGCCGATCGGTCCCGGTCAGGAAGGACACGCGGCTTCGGGCCGGCTGGGGCGTTTCAGCGGGCGCACGCAGATCGACCCCAGCCGCCTCCGCTGTCGCGGCCGAGGGCCTGCGCAGCGCCAGCCCCGCGGAGAGCAGAGCGGCTCCTTTCAAGAACTGCCTTCGATCCGCCACGGGGTCCAAGAGTCGTCGATGTGGATGCCGCTGTTCCATGTGCCTTGCTCCAGACCAGGTTCTTCTGTACCGTATGCCGATTTTATACCCTGTTTGCGTCTCGCTGTCCAGCAGGAAGACCCGGGATCCGGCCGGGGTGCCGTTCCCGAGGCGGGGTCGGCCAGGCTCTAGGCCTGGGCATGGGTAACAGGGCGTTTGCTGAACCGCCCGAAGTAGTCCAGGATCTGGTCACGCCACTTCGCGGCATCCGCGACTTGTGTGGCCAGTCGCTCCGCAACTTCCCGGTGCCGGCGAGAATCCACCCGGCCGGCCAGAGACAACCACGTCTTCTCCAATGCAGCCGCCTGCCGGGCCCCCTGCTGGTACTTGGCGCAGAGTTCCTCCCACAGGCCCTTGCCCGACTTCATCCGGTGATCCCATGCGCAACGATGGAACCAGAGAAGGACCTCCTCCGGGCATCGCGAGATGTCGTCGAACAGGTCGCACACCGGCGGGTGGTACTGTTCCACCGCGCGGTTGCCCCGCCTCGTGCGGTCAAAGCCGATGCCGCTCTCCGAGGCCTGATGGTAGTACGTCGCCGTCCAGTCCGCCCTCGGCGCACGGTCATTCCAGGGCTGCGGGGCGTAGTGGTCGCCGCCGATCAGGTGGTGGAGGCCCAAGGGCATGGTGTAGTTCACGAAGGTCTCGCGAGACCCCATCATCATGTCCCGCAGGACGGCCACGGAGGGATCGTGGTGGGTGAAGGTCATGCGGGTCCACTCCTCGGCGATGGCCTCGGCCGAGAGTCCGGGATCCCATGCGAGCCGGCCGAAGGCATACCAGTTCGACTGGGAGAAGTGATGCCCGCACCAGTTCGTGTCCAATCCGGGATTCGTCACGCAGACCATTCCCGTGATCCGGTAAGGACACACCCGCCCGGCCAGCACTTGGGCGACCGTGGAGCCGCTGCCCTTGGCGTGCGTGTCCGAGTCCAGGAACTCCTTCCACATCGTGCCGAGGTAGACCAGGTGCTTGGCCTGGCCCAGATACTCCTGGGTCGCCTGGATCTCGGCGATCACAGGGGTCTGTTTCATCGCCCCGAACAGGGGATGAAAGGGCTCTCGCGGCTGAAAGTCGATTGCGCCGTTCTTCACCTGCACGGCGACGTTGGGGCGGAACTGCCCATCCAGTCGCGTGAACTCGAGGTAGGCCCGCTTTGCGCGATCCGGGTCCACGTCCTCGTCATAGACGAACGCCCGCCACATCACGTTGCCCTTGTGCGGAGCCAGGGCGTCGGCCAGCACGTTGGCCCCTTCGGCGTGGGTGCGGCCGTACGTCTTGGGGCCGGGCTGGCCTTCGGAGTTCGCCTTCACGAGAAAACCGCCGAAGTCGGGGATCAGACCGTAGATCTCGTCTGCCTTGGCCTTCCACCAATCGGCCACGCCCTTGTCCAGGGGATCGGCGGTGGACAGCCCGCCCAGCCGCACCGGCGCCGCGAAATTGGCGGACACATACATCCGCACGCCGTAGGGCCGCCACACGGCCGCGAGCGCGGCGACCTTGCGGAGGTTCTCCGGCGAGAGGATGTTCGGATTGGCGTTCACGTTGTTGACGACCGCGCCGTTGATCCCGATGGACGCGCAGGCCCGCGCGTAGTCGGCATAGCGAGGGCTGAGCTTGTCCGGCAGCTCATTCCATTGCCACAGCGAACGGCCCGCATAGCCCCGTTCGATCGTTCCGTTGGGGTTGTCCCAGTGGTTCATCAGCCGCAACTGAAGCGAGGGCCGTTCCTCAATGTGGAGATGGTCGACCGGAAGTCCTGTCTGCATCCTCCGCAGGAAGTGGAAGCAGCCGTACAATGCGCCGATTTCTCCGACGGAGGCGATCACGGTCACGGACTTGTCTTTCACCCTGGCAGAGCGGATGAGGAACCCCTCTTCCCCGACCTTCTCCAAGTCAGCGGCCCAGTTCAGGCCGCGGACCTGCGGTGAGTTCGCGGGGGTGCCGATCAGGACCATGCCGTCCTCTACGCCTTCCCCGCTCCAGGGGACCGCCCTGCCCAGCACGGCGACGGTGGCCATACGCACTTCATCGCGCATGACTCCGCACGTGGCCCAGGCGCACTCCACTCGGATGGCCCGCACAAA
>JAGOQT010000431.1 GCA_018007255.1 Phycisphaerae bacterium
GAAGGACCTCCCTGAGGGTACCAACCTGGGCCTGTCCTGCGGCAACCCGACTGCCTTGGCCTCCCTCCGTGAGGGCGAGGTCGTACTGGACCTTGGGGCCGGTGCGGGACTGGATGCCTTCATCGCAGCCAAGAAGGTCGGACCCAAGGGTCGGGCCATCGGCGTGGACATGACGGCCGACATGGTGGCCAAGGCCCGGGCGGGGATCGAGGTCTTCGAGAAGAAGACCGGTCTGGCCAACGTGGAGTTCCGGCTCGGGGAGATCGAGCACCTGCCCGTGGCGGACGCCAGCGTGGACGTGGTGATCTCCAATTGCGTGATCAACCTGTCTCCAGACAAGCCCCAGGTCTGGCGGGAGATCAGCCGCGTCCTCAAACCCGGCGGCCGGGTGGCCGTGTCGGACCTGGCCCTGCTGCAGCCCCTGCCCGATGAGGTTCGCCAGTCCGTGCAGGCCTTGGTGGGGTGCATTGCCGGGGCTGTGCTCGTGGATGAGACCAAGGCGATGGTCCAGACAGCAGGTCTGACAGACGCAGTCTATGAGGCCAAATCGGATTACATGGACAGCATGGCCTCGTGGTCGGATCCCCTCTACCGCGACATCGCCGCCAAGCTCCCCGCAGGCACCAAGCCGGGCGACTACGTGACGAGTCTGAATATCGCGGCAACAAAACCGAGCCAGACACTGACGCCGATAATCAAGGAGCTGATCGCAGTCGGGGCGTCCATAACGGCCCACTGCCAGCCCTGCCTGAAGTACCATGTGGCAAAGGCCAGGGAGATGGGTATGGACCTACAGGAGATCCGCGAGGCTGTGAACGTCGGTCATCAGGTTGAGAAGGGCTCTATGTCAACCCTGAGAGGTTTTGCCAAGGGTCTGTTCGATTCGGCCGTGCAGGACCAGCCGTCGTGATGTGCTGGCCAGGTCCTGCTGTGTGAAGAGGATTGAGGTTGAACCCATGCCTCCCACGAACGAAAGGAAGATGACCAACGTCTTTGAACGTTACTTGACCCTCTGGGTGGCACTGTGTATCGTGGGCGGCATTCTTCTGGGCAAGGTCTCGCCGGGGGTCGCAAAGTACCTGGACGGCCTGTCCATCTTCGTGAATGGCGCGCCGGTCGTATCGATTCCCATAGCCGTCTGCCTGTTCTTCATGATGTACCCGATCATGGTGAAGATCGATTTCGCTTCGATCGTCAAGGCCGGCAGAAGCGGCAAACCGGTGTGGTTGACGTTGTTCGTGAATTGGGCGATCAAACCGTTCACGATGTATGCCATCGCTCTGCTGTTCCTCGGGTTTCTGTTCCGGGGCCTGATTGGAGCAGAGGCGACCGACTTGGTGAAGATGCCGTTCGGACTCGATCTGGCGGTCGGTGCTCAACATGGCGCTGGAACGGTCGTTATGCATGAGGGCGTCAAGATGCTCCAGATTCCACTGTGGCGAAGTTACTTTGCCGGGTGCATCCTGCTCGGAATCGCGCCCTGCACGGCGATGGTGCTGGTCTGGGGTTACCTGGCGAGGGGCAATGACGGATTGACGCTCGTCATGGTGGCCATCAACTCCCTGTCCATGCTCCTGCTCTATGGCGTGCTGGGCGGATTTCTGTTGGGCGTTGGCAAGCTGCCTGTGCCTTGGCAGGCGTTGTTGTTGTCGATCGTGATCTATGTGGCCCTGCCGCTGGTCGCCGGATACCTTTCACGCAAATGGGTCATTAGGGCCAAGGGCGAGCAATGGTTCACGGAGAAGTTCCTGCACGTGCTCACCCCTATTACGATCATCGCCCTGCTGACCACACTGGTACTACTGTTCAGCTTCAAGGGTGAAACGATTCTTTCCAATCCGTTAACGATTCTCTGGATTGCCATCCCGCTGTTCATTCAGACCATGCTGATCTTCTGGCTGGGCTATGGGTTGGCCAGACTCCTGAAGCTGTCGTACGAGGATGCCGCACCCGCCGCCATGATCGGGGCGTCCAACCACTTTGAGGTCGCCATCGCCACGGCGACCATGCTCTTCGGGCTCTCCTCGGGTGCGGCGCTGGCCACGGTGGTGGGCGTACTCATCGAGGTCCCCGTCATGCTGTGGCTGGTGCGGATCTGCCTTCGTACTCAGAACGGGTTCGGCCCGAAGGCCGCAGTGGAACCGTCATCGAGTTGAAGGAGACGGGACGGGCAGGATCGAAGAAGACGTCCTCAACGTGTACACCCGGTACATCAAAGTGCACACTTTTCTATTGACACCGGCGAAGGCAGACCTATAATCCCGTGTATTGGTGATGTGAAGTGGCTGCTGCGGGGTGTGCGGCGGTCTGGATACAGCAGGAGGCTAGGGTTGTATGAGAATGGATGCTCAGACATCACGAGCATGTCACCGGTTGCCTTAGCTGGGGCAGCCTGAGGAACGGGCCGGGACAGGGCGGTCCGCGGTGAGGCGAGGCCATGTGGGCTTGCCGCCACCGTGGGTGATGAGGTGGAGCGGTTCACGTCCTTCCGGTTCGGGCATCCCATTCAGCAGAATCCCATTCTAGCCTAATGCCTGTCCGCACGGGCGACGCGTATGTACGCCCGTAGGAGACGGGCCCGTGCGCGGTCTGCGCGTCGGACGACGGTGCGGTCCGCTGCCAAGGATGGAGGATCAGGATGAGAAGGCACGTGACAGGGATCGGGATCGTGGTGCTGATGGGGTTCGTGTGCCGTACGGCGACGGCGACCGTTCCGGGCAGTGCGATCACAGGAGTGGACAACGACGTGACGGGCACGTTCAGCCAGAACACCTCGTTGATTGGAGGCG
>JAGOQT010000432.1 GCA_018007255.1 Phycisphaerae bacterium
CGTACGCCCTGTGCAGCCAGTACATCCGCAATGGATTCCTGCCTCCGGTCGGCGCGGTCCGCGTTGAGGAGTTCGTCAACGCCTTTGACTACGCCTACGCGCAGAGGGACCACCCGACCTTCTCGGTCTACGCGGAGGGTGCGCCCTCGCCGTTCGCCCCCCCAGGCCGGGAGGTGACGCTCCTGAAGATCGCGGTCAAGGCCCGGACTGTGGGGCGAGACCAGCGGAGGCCCGCACACCTGGTCTTGGTGGTGGACGCCTCTGCCTCCATGGGCCAGCCGGACCGCCTGCCCCTGGTCCAGTCCGCCCTGGGCCTGCTCCTGGACCGGCTGTCCGAGGCAGACCGCGTGTCCCTGGTCACCTGTGCGGATGAGGCCGCGCTGCACCTGGAGGCGGTGCCTGCACGAGACCAGAGCCGGATTCGGCCGATGCTGGACGGCATCCAGCCCGTAGGCAGGACGAACCTCCTTTCCGGCCTCAAGCTCGGCTACGCAGTGGCCCGCAGGGCCTTTGTTGCAGGCCAGGTCAACCAGGTCGTGCTCTGCTCCGACGGCGTTGCGAACGTGGGCCAGGTCGAGGCCGCCGCCGTGCTGGAGGAGGTGGCTGCAGACCGCAGGCAGGGGATCACCCTCACCTGCGTGGGGGTCGGATATGGGGCGTACAACGATGCCTTTCTGGAGGCCATGGCGGACCGCGGGGACGGTCGATACGTGTTCCTGGACCCCGGGCCGCAGGCCCAGGAGGCCCTGGTCGGACACCTGGCCGACACCCTGCAGACCGTGGCCAAGGACGCCCGCATCCAGGTCCAGTTCAATCCCGCTCGGGTGCGGCGATACCGGCTGATCGGGTACGAGAACAGGGACATCGAGGACCGGAGGTTCCGCGACGACACGGTCGATGCGGGCGAGGTGGGTTCGGGCCAGTGTGCCACGGCCCTGTACGAGCTGGAGCAGGTCCCTCGCACGCCGGGCGAGCCCGATGCGGACCTGGGGACCGTGTTCGTGCGATACCGCCATGCGGACACGGGCGGGATGGAGGAGGTCGCGAGGTCCTTGGACCCGTCGATCGTGCGGCCCAGGTCCGTGGAGGAGGACCCGCGGTTCTTCCTGGCCGCCGGGTCCGCGCGATTCGCGGAGTGGCTCCGCCAATCCGAGCACGCCGGGCACACCACGCTGGCCGAGATCCGGCGGGTCCTGGACGCGGTCTCCGCGGCCCTGCCCCTGGATCAGGACGTGCAGGCCCTGGCCGGGCTGGCCCGCGGGGCCGAGGGCCTGCCCAGGGCGCAGTAGCCTCGGTTTTTACAGAGGTTTAACAACGCTCAGGTCCGGAAGCTCCGTAGAATCTGGGCAGGGGCGCGGCGTCGCCCGCGTCCGGTGTCTTGAGTCTCGCGTCTTGAAAGGAAGCGACCGTGGACAAAGCGATCAGGGTCTGTCTCTTCGGTTGGATCGTGGCGTGCTGCAGTGCATCGGCCGAACCGGGTGCCGCAGGGCCCGCGGACTCCTCCGCCGGAATCGAGATCGATCAAGTCCAGATTACGGGTCGCATCGACGGGCCTGATCTGGCCGTGACCGTGGAGTTCGAGGCCAGGACCCGGCAGGCGGATCGCCGCATGGTCCTCCTCCAGGGCCAGGCCGTTCTGGAGCAACTCGACCCCCGATCCGACGGGGGCCTTCTCGAATACGATCCGAACGCCCAGGCCTATCGCATCGCCTGGCCGCAGCCCGGGCGCCACCGCGTGGTGGCGAGCTTTGCGGTGCAGGGCAGGGCCGATCCCAACGGTCCGTGGCGTCAGGCCGCCCTCCGGGTTCCGGACGGCCGTGTCCGCCAGATCCGTCTGGTCGCCCATCAGCCCGAGCTTGAGGTCCAGCTGCCCGGTGCACTGCGGGTGCAGCGGCGAGAGGACCAGGGGCAGTTGGAGGTGGAGGCCCTGCTCGGTCCGCGCGAGCCCCTGCAGATCCGGTGGAAGCCCCAGGTCCAGTTGGCCGACGCCAAGCTCGTCCTGTCCAGTCAGGCCAGCACGATCGTGGACGTGCGCACGGGCGTGCTCCACGTGGACGCAGTCCTGGACTTCCAGGTGGCCCAGGGCAGGATCGAGGTCCTGACCGTGGGGGTGCCGGAGGACCTGCGGGTCACGGCCCTGCAGGGGGCGTCGGTCCGCACCTGGGTGGTGGGCGAGGCCGCGGACGGGGTCCGTTTGCTCCGTGTGGAACTGAGCCGGCCGCAGGAAAGGGAGTATCGACTCCGCATCCAGGCAGAGGCCCCGCTGGACAGGCTGCCGTGTGTGGTGGAGATCCCGGTCCTGGAGCCGACCGGCGGGATCCGCGCAGGCGGCCACCTGGCCGTAGGGACCGACAGCGCATTGCAGGTGGTGGTGGAGGATGCGTCCGGCCTGACCCAGATCGACGGGGCGGCCTTCCCCCGCGTCCAGGCCCCGGACGGCCAGGACCGGCCCATCCCCCAGGGCAAGGCCTTCTTTTACACCCACGCGGGGGGCCGGTACGGGCTCCGCATCCGGGTGGACGACATCGTGTCCACCTACGAGGTGTCGGGCAGGGTGGTGGCCAAGGTCAGGGAGGACGACCTCGTGGTGGATGCGGACCTGGAACTCGATGTGCGGGACTCGCCCCTCCGCCAGTTGGAGGTCCTGGTCCCTGCAGGTCTGGTCGTGGCCGCGGTGGACGGCAACCAGGTGGACGACTACCGCCTGTCGGATGCCGGTGCGCAGGGCCAGCCCACCCGGGTCCAGGTGGTCTTCAAGGACCCCGTGCTCGGCAGGACCCTGGTCCACC
>JAGOQT010000433.1 GCA_018007255.1 Phycisphaerae bacterium
GATTCCAGCAGTCGGCCTCCTACGTGATGATCGGGTCGAGCCGCATGCCCATTGTCATGATCCCGGAGCCTACGCGGCGCTGGATCATCGTCCGGGCTTCTCCGCAGGACCTCAAGACGGTCAAGGAGTGGATCGTCCGGCTGGATCGGGAGGACCCAATCAAGTCCGAGTCGGAGACGGTCCAGTTGACCTACGCGGACTCCTCGGAGGTCGCCTCTCAGATCGATGCGATCCTGAAGGGGCAGGGGCAGTTGCAGCCGAATGTCCTGATCAAGGCCCTGACCCAGACCCGGCAGATCGTGATCTACGGCAGACAGGACCTGCGGGACGTGGTCAAGAAGATCATCGCGGACGTGGATATCCCCAGCGGAGACTTCGAGCAGAAGACCTTTACGCTCAAGCACGCGGATCCCGACACGGTCAAGACGAACATCGACACCTTGTACGGCCAGACGAGCACGACCGCGTACCGGTCCTACAGCTCCGGCCGGTCCGGTTCCACAAGCGACGTGGTCAAGACCACCGCATTCCCGAGCCTGCAGCAGTTGACCGTGATCGCGGCGCCGGACACCATGCGCAAGATCGAGAAGCAGATCGAGGAGTGGGATGCCGCCCTGGATATCGACCGGCTCAAACCCAGGATCATCGAGCTCCACAACTCAGACCCAATTGAGATGGCTGACCTCCTGAATACCCTCTTTTCGTCCGACAGTGCGTCGAGCACATCCTCGCAGGCCATCCGGGTGCTGCCCTCGAGCGGCTCGTCTACGGCTGCGCAGGGCAAGATCATCGGCCCCCTGTACGGGCAACTGACCTTCGAGCAGGTCCCGGGGACCAAGAAGATCATCGTGATCAGCAAGATCCCGGAGGCCTACGACGTGGTCGAGAAGCTCATCCTGGAGCTCGATCGGGAGGAGATGGCCGAGGTCCCGGAGGTGGTCGAGCTCAAGTACGCGGATCCTCAGCCCCTGGCCGAGCTGCTCAACGCCCTGTTCAACGAGACCGGCACCACGGCCCGGGTCACGACCGCGGGATCCGGGCTGAGCGGCACGACCGGGACGACCAGCAGCTCCTCCTCAGGGACCGGCGGTGGCAGCTCGATGACCGGGGGGACCGGCTCCACGGGCACCAGCTCCGGCACGGCCTACACGCCGTGGTGGAACACGGCCCGGACCTCGACCACCGAACAGCCGATCAGCAACGTGATCGGCAAGGTCCGGTTCATCCCGGACGCGCACAGCAAGTCCATCCTGGTCCTGGCCCCGCCCCAGTTCCACGCGAGCATCAAGGAGACCATCCACAAGCTGGATGTCCCCGGCAAGCAGGTCATGGTCAAGGCCGTGATCCTCAGCGTGGACCACGGGGACGCCACCTCCCTGGGCGTGCAATTTGCCTCCAATCCGCTGGCCTTCGGGAACCTGGATGAGAACGCGATGGTTGCCGTGAGCCAGTTCGTCAACCTGGACAGGGGAGGCTCCATGCCGTTCGCCACGGGCGGGACCTCCTCCTCAGGGGCGGCCACCACACTGACGACCAGCAGCTCCGAGGAGTTGGGCAACGCCAACGCCACGGTCTTCTCAGGCAACGTGAGCGTGCTCCTGGACTTCCTGATCAAGAAGGTCAACGCCCGGGTCCTGAACCAGCAGACCCTGTGGACCAAGGACAACGAGCAGGCCAGCTTCTTCAAGGGCGACACCGTGGCGTTCTCGGGCGGGACCTCGGTGACTCAGAACGCTACGACCCAGGACTACACCTTCGAGGACGTGGGCATGACCCTCATGGTCAGACCCCGCATCACCCCCGAATCGGACGTGGACATGATCGTCAACGTCCAGCTCTCGGACCTGACGAGCGAGCTGGTGAACTCCCAGCCCAAGCGGACCAAGATGCAGACCACGACCAACATGATCGTGCAGAACGGGCAGACCATCATGCTGGGCGGCATCCTGTTCCAGACGGACAGCAAGATCCTCCGCAAGGTGGCCCTGCTCGGGGACATCCCCCTGCTCGGCGAGCTCTTCCGTCACCACGAGATCGAGAAGAGCAACAGCGAGATGATCGTGTTCATCACCCCCTACGTGATCGAAGAGAGCCCCGACAAGCAGATCGTCGGTGTGGCGGCGGAGCAGTTGAAGCGCCCGCTCGATGCGCTCAAGGCGGCTGAGGAGGACATGGGGGTCATCAGCCAGGACCTGGAGAAGGCCACGAAGTGAGGCGGTTCGTTCTCATGGCCATAGGGGCGGCGGTTGCAGTCGCGGCCGCCGCCGCACAAGAGCCGAGGCCGGCACCCGCAGGGGTGCCGGCCTCGGCCTTGGATCTGTCCGCATGCAGCCTCCGCCTGGCGTACGCGAATGACTTCAACGCCCCCCAGGAGGTCGCTCGCGAGGAGGACCTCCTGGAGCGGGCTGCCGACGGCTCATGGCGTAGAAGGGCCTTACCTTCCCCTCAGGCCGAGTGGATCGCAGAGGGCCGGGGCGGCGCGGAGATCCGCGACGGTCGGCTCCGCGTGGCCCCTGCCCCGTTCGATGCGTCGGGCATGCCCAGGCCCGTGGACCCGAACCAGAGGTCCCACATGGTCGTGTGGAATCGCCGGGTCTTCCCGGCGGACCTCCTGATCGAGTTCGAGATGAGCCCATGCGGCTCCACCAACGGCCTGACCATCGTGTTCTTCTGTGCGGCTGGCCGGGACGGCAAGGACCTGTTTGACCTGTCCCTGCCCCCTCGCAGGGCGGACTATCCGACCTACCACAGCGGCCAGATCGCCAACTACTCCGACTCCTACTG
>JAGOQT010000085.1 GCA_018007255.1 Phycisphaerae bacterium
GGTCCGAAGGGGTTTCGGCGAGAGGACGCGCAGAGTGCGCTGGATTTTGCGCTGCCCTGTCTGAAAATCGCGGTTCTAGGGGCGGAAACGGCGGTTGTTCGTGTCCTTGATCGCCCATTTGAAGCGACGCGGTCCTCTCCAAGAACGCTCCTTCCGTTGCCCCGGGCTTCTCGTTCGACCTCGTCACGAAAAGGGTCTTGGGATCGTTTCCAGTCGGGCTCGGGCCCGCCCGTATCCGATCCAGCCATCCTTGTCCTAGGGATACAGGCCAATGTCATCCACGTAGATCGTTCCCGAACCGCCCGCTATGCCCACGGTCAGCGTCGTGACGCCCTGCAGGTTGCCCTGCACGGCCGAGAGATCGATGTTCCACACCTGCCATTCAGCAGTCGCAATGTGGGTCGCGTCCAGGGTGTAGTCGATCCGCGTGTTGTTGACCTTGACATACAACTGTCCGGTGTTGTCGGCCGCGCCACGGAAAGCGATGGAAAGGGTCTTGAGCCCGGCCCGGGTCCAATCCTGTGCAGGCGCAAAGGTCCTTGTGGCCTCCGACAGCCCGTTGTAGGCGAGCGGCATGGACTGGGCGCCGCTGTGCACGATGGTCCGCTCGGCATAAGGCGGGTTGGGGTTGCCCACCAATGCGCCTGTGCCGTTGCCGCTGTTGCCGGCCGGGAAGAACTCGTCGGCCGAGAAGCCCATGCCGTCGATCCATGCCTGGAAGATCCGGTTCGGCGAGGCATCGGTGTAGCCCTCGAAGTCGTCCACGGCCTTGTACGCAGGCGTGGAGAAGCTCCAAACCTGGCCCTGCCAAGACGTGGGGCTTGCGGCCTCGTTGACCTCGTCGACGCGCCAGTAGTACGTCCGGCCGTACCCCGCACCCAGGGAGGCCAGGGCCACCTCTGGCCCGGTCACGGTCTGGGCCAGGACCAGGGCGTTGGGGTCTGTGCCGAACCAGATCTCATGGCGGACCGCCTCACGGCCCGGCCGCCAGGTGAGCGTGGCGTCCAGGGCCACTGCCACGGCCCCCGGCTCGGGCAGGGGCTGCCTTGCCCGCATGGGGATCTGGAAGAACCGCACCTCGCTGAGCCCGCACTGGGTCAGGCCCAGTGTGCTCCAGTTGCGCTGGATCGTCAGCCGGACGAACCGGGTCACAACCCCGCCCAGGGCCACAGTCGTGTTGTGCGCGTACCCGGGCTCGCCCGTGGCTTGCGCAAACTCCCATACGCCGCCCAGGGCCGTCCAGGAGGTCCCGTCGGTCGACGTCTCGATCACGACCTCCCTGGCGCCTGCCCCGATGAGGGCCTCGATCGCCTGGTTGGAGTTCCACACCCACATCTCGTGCAGCTTGACCAGCCCGTCAAACTCGTACTGGATCCAGGCGGGCCCTGGGTCCGCAGCGCTGGTGAGCCACATGTGGGCCTCTGCAGTCGAGTGCCCGTCCTCGGCATCGAGGCCCGACCCGTCGATCGTCTTCTCTGGACCCATGGAGTCGGCGGGGTTCACCGCCCCATGCGAACTGGAGGCCGTGGCTGCGATGGGCTGGACGGCGTAGGCATAGGGCTCGGTCTCAAAGCTCCAGACCGCGCCCCGGTAGATCGTCGAGGTCGGCGGGGCGTTGACCTCGTCCACCCTCCAATAGCAGGTCTGGCCAAAGGCCAGCAGACCTTCTGGGTCGAAGGCTGCGGCGGTTTGGCCCCGGCTGGCCAGGACCCCCTTGGTGTCCGTGCGGTCGGCGGTGTTCACATCCTCCAGCACGGTCCCCAGGTAGACATCGTGGGCAGCGGCATACCGCCCGGGTCTCCAGGACAGGACCGCCTCGCGAACCACATCGGTCTCGCCGTCTGCGGGACGGGGCTTCTTGGCCTGGGTCACGGGCCCTGCGGTGACATCCAGGAAGGGTCTGTAACCCTCCTGAGCGTGATCGTGCGTGGCCAGATTCAACAGGCCGTTGGAGTTGTGGATGACGAACTGCACGATCCCGTCCGTATCGGTCTCGAGGGCCGCAAGGACATCGATGGTGAATGCATCTCCCGCGACACCGTCTGTGAAGTGCACCGTGCTCACCAGGGTGGTCTTGGCCTTGTCCAGACCGCCGAAATCGGTGGCGCTGTTGCCGGGCGCGTTGGTCCAGGTCAGGGTCCTCTCGTCCCAGTCGATGTTGTCGCGGCAGTCGTCGTTGACGTACGACACGTCGAACTGCCGGGCTCCGGTCTTGCCCTCGTGCAGGGCCAGGGTGAGGGTGGCGGTCTGCAGGTCAGCGGCATCCAGGTCCCCGAGGTCGAACTTGATCCAGGACTTTGCGCTGCTCGCATCGCTCCTGACAGAGAGCTTGCTGGAGTCGTGCCTGTTGGTGTCCGGGTTCAGCACGTCGGTCCTGCAACTCTGAGTCGGCCTGATGATGGTTTCGGCCAATACTGCGGTAGCTGAGGCTATGCCCAATAGGATGGAGGCAGAGACCAACCGAATCACTCTTCCAGCCATAGCATCCTTCCTTCCTAGTTAAATATTGCCCAAATAGCCCATAGAAGAGACTGTCATGCTTCTCAGTTTATCAGAGTGCCATGGGTACATCAAGGCATTTCCAGGCCGAAAACAGGGCAGGCGGGTGAGAAGGGCACAGCCTGGTCCTTGTGTCACCGGGGACTGCCACCTTGGACCAGGCACACGCATGACCATGTGTGCCTGTGCCTTTTCATCCCTTGGTTCCGGGCTCATGGCCCATCTACTGGCGAGCCCTGCCTAGCGATCGGTTCCCGTGGGCTGCGCCAGGGGTGTGGCGTCAGGCTCACGTGGGCCGCAGGGGTCCGGCTGCACGGAAGGCGCCTTGGCTGCGGGCACCTCGACGATCTGGATCGGCACAGGTGCCGATGCCGGGGGCGAGGACTCGCGCTGCTCTGGGCAAGGGGCCTGTTGCGTGCCAGATGTCTTGACAGCAGGGACCTCCACAATCTGGATCGGCGCGGCTGTGGGTGCTGCCGAGGCGGTCTCCTGGGCTGCGACCTCGTCTGCAGCGTGGCCTGTGACCAGGATGACCCGCGGCACCGCCACCTCGGCCGGCTCGTCCGTGAGTGCCCTCAGGTACAGATCCCCGGTGTCCTGGGCCTGCTCGACCCACACGAGCTTGCCTCGGATGAGCTCGAGCGTGGCCAGGAACACACCCACCATGACCAGTCGGTTGGGGCGGTCCTCGAAAAGGCGTCTGAAGGTGGTGGGGCCTTCGGTCTGGAGCCGATGGAGGATCTCGATCTGATAGAAGTCGATGGGGGTGTCGTCCTGGATGGACCTCAGGTCCACCCTCTGTCCCGTGGCCTTGCAGATCGTGTCAAAGGCCTCCAGGAGGTCCCACACACTGACCTGTTCGATGTCGATGTCCGTCCGGGTCTGGGGCTCGAGTCTGGCCAGGAGGCTGTCCGGCCTGGGGAACCGCTGGCCGTGCCGGTCTCCCACGGCGTGCAGGAGATTGGCTGCGTCCTTGAATCGCTTGTACTCGAGCAGTTGCCGGACCAGTTCCGCGCGGGGATCGCGAAGGTCCTCCACGCCTCCCTCTTGGCCCGGATCCGCCTTGGGCAGGAGCATGGCGGACTTGATCTCCATCAGGGTGGCGGCCATGACCAGGAAGTCGCCCGCCAGGTCCACGTCCAGGGCCTGGAGCATCTCGATGTGGTGGAGGTACTGCTCCGTGATGGCCGAGATGGGGATGTCGTAGATGTCGACCTCATCCTTGCGCACCAGATAGAGCAGGAGGTCCAGCGGACCTGCGAAGATGTCCAGGTTGACGCGATAGTCGATCATCGGATCAGTTCTTGGGGCCCAAGCCCATGGCCTGACGGACCTCGGCCAAGGTCTGCGAGGCGACCGCCCTGGCCCGCTCGGCCCCGGTGCGGAGGATCTGGCGGACCCGGTCCGCGTCCTTCTCGAGCTCGGCCCGCCTCTGCCGGTAGGGCATGAAGTACTCGATCGTCAGCTCCGCCAGCCGCTTCTTGGCCTCCCCGTAGCCCACGCCTCCGGAGCGGTAGCGGGCCTCCCATTGGGCCAGCTCCTCAGGGCTCGCCACCAGCTTCAGGAGGGCGAAGACGTTGCACTTGGCCGGGTCCTTGGGCGCTTCCACGGGCGTGGAGTCCGTGACGATCTTCATGATCTTGCCCTTGCAGGTCTTCTCCGACTCGAAGATCTCGATCGTGTTCCCGTAGCTCTTGCTCATCTTGCGGCCGTCCACACCCGGCACGATGGCCACGGATTCGAGGATGTGGTCCTGTGGGACCACGAAGATCTCGCCGTAGACCTGGTTGAATCGCAGGGCGATGTCGCGGGTGATCTCGATGTGCTGCTTCTGATCCGCCCCCACCGGGACCAGATGGGACTTGAAGATCAGGATGTCCGCGGCCTGGAGCACGGGATACGCGAACAGCCCGTGATTGGGCGACAGGCCCTGGGCGACCTTGTCCTTGTAGCTGACGCACCGGTGGAGCAGGCCCATGGGCGTCACGCAGGAGAGCAGCCAGGTCAGCTCCGTGACCTCCGGCACGTCCGACTGCCTCCAGAAGACCGTCTTGGCCGGATCGAGCCCCAAGGCCAGGTAGTCCAGAGCCACATCGATCGTGCGCTGGGCCAGGTCGCCCGGCGAGGGATTCGAGGTCAGGGCATGGTAATCGGCGATGAAGTAGAAGGCGTCGTGCTGGGCCTGCAGTTGGAGGTGTTGGCGCATGGCCCCAAAGTAGTTGCCGATGTGCAGACGGCCCGAGGGTTGTATGCCCGAAAGGACTCTCACGTCAGCCTCCTAATTAGGTGAACGCCCGGAGACACCGGCTGCGCCAGCCAGGTCAAGGAGGCCATCCTAGGGAGCGAGCCGGGTGAAGTCAAGGCCCTGGCTGCCCCGGGGCTCACATCAAGAGTCCCTCGCCGCGGTCCAGAGAGCGGAGGGCACACGAACCCCGGACTGCGAGCAGGGCCTAGGACCGACCCAGGGCCTTCATGTACTGCCTGGACTTGCGGAGACCCAGGCGCGAGGCCTTCTTCTTGACGGCTTCGGTGGGACGGTTCAGCTTGCGGGCAACCTCGGCAGTGCTGCAAGAGGCAAACAGCTTCTTGAGGAGGCCAAGATCGCCCTTGGTCCACAGTCCCTTGGTCAGATTGCGTCTTGCCATGATCGTGCCCCTTCAGAAAGACCGCCCTATGTCCATGACAGAGACTGAACACAGATTTTATGGACCATGTACGTCAGAATCAAAGGGATTCTTGTGTGGGGTGGGGAGAAATTCCACCCCGCAGCAAGGCCCCCGGGCGCGCGGGCCGGGGGGCCGGCCGGTAGCACTCTGCAGGCCCGAGGACAGCCGGCTCCACGCCTCGGCCGTGGAGGAACTCGCGGACATGGGTACACAGGTGGCACTTGTCCGCGTAGGCGGGCAGCGGGCCGTAGCCCCGGCAAACCGCCCCCGGCAGCAGGCCGACAGGCCCGGACTCCAACAAGGTCCCGACCAGGGGGACCGTCCGCGGGTCCAGGGACCGCCAGATCCGGTCCAGGGGTTGGTCGGTCACCCTGCCCACGATCAGACCGCTGCATGTGCCGCTGAACACATGGCCCCATGGATCCACGTGCACACCCTGGGCCCCCAGCAGGGCCCTGGTGCATGTGTCTGACCTGAGGTCTTCGACGGACCTCCGGGCCACAGCCTGGGCCAGGTCGCTGGCAGCACGGCCCGTGAAGCGGCAGGGGTGCTCGCTCATGCACCGGACCCACGACTCGGAGGAACCATCGGGAGGACCGCCGTCCAGGCAGTCCTCCCAGCGGATCAGGACCCGCCCGGGCCCCAGCCGATCCCGTGCGATCGAGGCCAGACAGCGGACGCGGTCGAGGTCCACGAACTCCTGATGAAAGGGGTCACAACTGATCTTCAATCGCTGCACGCCCAAGGCGTCCAGGACCTCCAGCCTCGTCCGAATCTGGTTTTCGTCGGTTGCCCAGAATCCGTTGGTCTCGACCATGCCCACAGGGCCAAGGCCGGCACGCAGGGCCGCTTCCAAGATCCCCACCAGCCGATCCCAGAACAGGAAGGGCTCGCCCCCGCTCAGGTGGACCTGGGCCCGGTCGCCGGCCATGGTCTTCAGGGCCTCCCAGACCTCAATGGCCAGGTCGACCGGCATGAGTCCTCCCCTGTCCGGCGAGCAGTGGTATGCGCAGAACCGGCACGCGGCGTTGCACCGATAGGTCAGGAGCAGCCCCACGGAGCTCCAGACCTTGAGCTTGGGCCGATCGCGGCCCGCGACGCGGTTGTACACGTTCTCGTCCAGATTCACGGTCATGGTGTCCTCACGCAACGCCGGCTCAGGCCAGGAGTATACAGGCTGTCCTTGGTTCTGTCACGGGCCCGCCGGGGTCCGGGGCCGCTCCTCGGGGCCGGGAAGGGCCTTTTTCTCTTGCCTTTCTCGGCGTCTCCATTAGATTCGTGCACAGACACGAGTGTGAAGGAGTGCAACCATGATCGGCAAGAAGATCAGACTGGAACGGATCATTGACCGCAACTCCGGAAAGACGGTCATCATCCCCATGGACCACGGCGTGACCGTCGGGCCGATCGAGGGCCTGGCAGACATGCGCCGGGCCATCAGCGCGATGGTGACAGGGGGCGCCAGCGCGATCTTGATGCACAAGGGGATGGTGAGGGCGGGCCACAGGGGCACGGGGAAGGACGTGGGGCTGATCATCCACCTGTCCGCGGGCACGTCGATCAGCCCGGATCCCAATGTGAAGGAGCTGGTCTGCACGGTCGAGGAGGCGATCAAGCTCGGGGCCGATGCGGTCTCGGTCCACATCAATCTGGGGGCCAATACGGACCGCGAGATGCTCCGCCAGATCGGCCAGGTGAGCGAGCGTTGTTCCGAGTGGCAGATCCCGCTGGTGGCCATGATGTATACCCGCGGCCCCAGGATCAAGAGCGAATACGATGTGGAGAACGTGAAGCTGGCGGCCCGCGCGGGCGCGGAGCTGGGGGCGGACATCGTCAAGGTCGTGTACACGGGCAGCCCGGACACGTTTGCCCAGGTGGTGGCCGGATGCCCTGTCCCGGTCGTGATCGCGGGGGGGCCCAAGATGAGCAGCGACGAGGAGATCTTCCGCATGGTGGAGGGGGCGCTCCAGGCCGGGGCTACGGGTGTGTCCATCGGGCGCAACGCGTTTCAGCACAAGACGCCGGAGCGGATGGTCCGGGCCTTGTGCCGCATGGTCCACGAGGGCGCGACCGTCGAGCAGGCGGTGGCCGTGCTCAGATCCTGATCCTCCTGCGGAGCAGGCCTTATGAAGAGGCTCTGGGTCCGAGCGGATCCGTTCAGCAAAGAGGTGGCCACGGCCGCACTGGAAAGCGGGGCGGAGGCGGTCGTCCTTGCGGACGGGGACAGTGCCCGAGTCCGGAACCTGGGGCGGATCCAGACCGTCGAGAAGGAGGGGGATCTGCGGCCCGGGGTGGACGTGGAGTTCGTGGAGATCGCGTGCAAGGCTGACGAGGACCGGGCCGCGGCCGTGGCACAGCCCAAGGTCGTGGTCCTTCGCATGAAGGATTGGACCATCATCCCCATCGAGAACCTCTTGGCCAGGCGCGGGGCCAACCTGATGGTCGAGGTCCGCTCCGCAGACCAGGCCCGACTCATGGTCGAGATCCTCGAGAGGGGTGTGGACGGGGTGCTGCTCGCCACCGGAGACGTCAACGAGATCAAGCGGACCGCGGAGGTCCTGCGCGGGATCGGGGAACAGGTCGCCCTGGTCCAGGCCACGGTCGTGACCGTCAGACAGCTCGGCATGGGAGACAGGGCCTGCCTGGATACCTGTACCCAGATGACCCGCGGCCAGGGCATGTTGGTCGGCAACTCGGCCACGGGGTTCTTCCTGGTCCACTCGGAGTCGATCGAGAACCCCTATGTGGCTCCAAGGCCCTTCCGCGTCAACGCCGGGGCTGTGCACGCCTACACCCTGAGCACGGGGGGCAGGACCCGGTACTTGGCGGACCTGCGGTCCGGTGACGAGGTGCTGATCGCGGATGCGCACGGCTGCGGTCGAGTCGCCTTCCTGGGCCGCAACAAGATCGAGAAGAGACCCTTGATCCTGGTGGAGGCCGAGTGCGGAGACCGGACCTTCGGCCTGATCCTCCAGAACGCGGAGACCATCTGCCTCGTTGCGCCGGACGGGAGCCCCGTGTCCGTCACACACCTCAAGCCCGGCGACAAGGTCCTGGCCCACCTGGAGAAGACCGGCCGCCACTTCGGTATGCAGGTGGATGAGACCCTCATTGAACGGTAGATGCACCACCCTTCGGGTGGTTGGGCTGGCGATCCTGGCCGGGATCACGGGGTCCTGCGATCGCCGGGGCGACTCGCCGTCCGTGCCCACGTACCGCTGCGAGGTCGTCCGGGTCCTGCCCCACCGCCCGGATGCCTTCACCCAGGGGCTGGCCTGGGCCGGGGGGTTCCTGTACGAAGGGACGGGCCTGTACGGCCGTTCCGTGTTGACCAAGGCCCGGATCGAGACCGGCGAGATCCTGCAGCGGGTGAGCCTGCCGGCCTCGCTGTTCGGCGAGGGCGTGACCGTCCTCAAAGACCGGATCTACCAGTTGACCTGGCAGGAGGGGGTGGCCTTGGTCTACGACCGGGAGACGTTCGACCTGGTCCAAAGGCACAGGTACTCCATGGAGGGATGGGGCCTGACCCATGACGGGGACAGGCTGATCCTGAGCGACGGAACGGACACACTCTACTTCCTGGATCCCAACTCCTTCCAGACGCTCGGCACGGTGCAGGTCTGCGACGACCGCGGGCCCGTATCCCATCTCAACGAGTTGGAGTTCATCCGGGGCAAGGTCTACGCCAATGTCTGGCAGACCGAGCGGATCGCGGTCATCAACCCGGTGAACGGGCGGATCGATGCATGGCTGGACCTGGCCGGCCTCTGGGCGCAGCAGCCGCCCGGCGCGGATGTCCCCAACGGGATCGCCTATGACCCCCAGGCGGACCGGCTGTTCGTCACCGGCAAGTTGTGGCCGCGGCTCTACGAGATCAGGCCCACACAGCCCAAGGCACCATGACCGGACCCTGCCGGCCCTGTGCCGCCGCAGGGCCCGCCCCTGTCCTCGAATCGGACTTGTCCGGGAGGGTCCTATATGGTACAAATAGGTCTGTTTGGGTGCGGTCAACTCGCCCGGCGTGCGAATCCGGCCGCGTTGGGGTATTGGGACCTTGACGGGCAAGGGAGGAGACACGCCGACCGATCGGTGCAGGGGGTCAACATCCCGAAGGGGACATGATGATGAAGAGGCACAGGGGTAGGGTCGTATGTCTTGCGGCGGCGTGGATCCAGGTCCTCATCGGTGTGGCGGGGGCGGCGGACCCGTTGCTCGAGGCCAGGTGGGAGTTCGAGGGGGGGTACACCGATTCCTCCGGCAAGGGCCACCACGGCACCCCTATGAACAGCCCCACGTTCGCTGAGGGCAAGTACGGCCAGTCCCTGGTTCTCAATGGCAGCTCGCAGTATGTCGAGTGCACGGCGCCCGTGGCCGCCTCCACCGATGGGACGGGGGGGCTGACGCTGGCCGCCTGGATCTACCGCACGGTGATCGGGGGGGACAGGAAGGTCGTGGGCAACCGGAGCGGAAACGCCGGGTTCAAGTTGTCCGTGTACAACAATCGGCTCGAGATGGAGGTCTGGGACGCCGGTGGACAGGCGGTCATCACCCGGAATGACAACTCGACGCTCTTGACCCAGACCGGCGAGTGGGTCCACGTGGCCGGCGTGTTTGACGACAGCGCAGACAACGTGAAGGAGTACGTGAACGGGGTCCTGGACGCCACGACCGCAGTCACGCGGTCCCTGGTTGCCTCAACAGGCCCGGTGCGGATCGGTTGCGAGACGCCGGATCCCGTTGCGAATCGGTACTTCGCGGGGAGGATCGACGACCTGCGGATCTACAGCGGCCCTCTGGCGGAGAGCCAGATCCGAACGGTCATGGCGGGCAAGGAGATGCAGGGGTCCGCCTCGACCCCTGTCCCTGCACAGGGACAAGAGGATGTGCCCAGGGACGTGGTCCTGGGCTGGAAGGCCGGTCCCTACGCCGGGACTCATGACGTGTATTTGGGCGAGGCGTTCGAGGACGTGAACACCGCAAGCCGAGCCGCTCCCAAGGGCGTGCTGGCCAGCCAGGGCCAGACGGCCGCGACCTTTGCGCCCGCTGACCTGCTGGCCTTTGGCCGGACCTACTACTGGAGGGTGGATGAGGTCAATGCCACACCCGACGCCACGGTCCATCGGGGCCAGGTCTGGGGCTTCACGGTGGAGCCGTATGTGTATCCGATCCGCCCTGTGTTCGTGACGGCCTCGAGCTTCTTCAAGGCCGAGATGGTGCCCGAGAAGACGATCGACGGCTCGGGCCTGGATGCCCAGGACGGGCACTCGAACGCGGACCAGGATATGTGGCTGACCAGCATGACGGACCCGGGGCCGGCCTGGATCCAGTATGAGTTCGGCCAGGCGGTCATGCTGTCCGGGATGTGGGTCTGGAATGCGAATCAGTCCCTGGAGTCCCTCTACGGGTTCGGGGCCAGGGAGGTGTCCGTCGAGGTGTCCACGGACGGCGTGGCCTGGACCCAGGTGGCGGACGTGCCCGAGTTCGCGCGGGCTCCCGGCTCGGCAGGGTACCTGCACAACACAGACGTGGACCTGGGCGGTGTTGTGGCCCGGTTTGTCCGGCTGACGATCCACAGAAACTGGAGCACGCTGGGCCTGCGCCAGTGCGGCCTCAGCGAGGTGCGGTTCTTCCACGTCCCGGTCTATGCCAGGGAGCCTGTGCCTGCGTCGGGGGCCACGGGGGTGACACTGGACGCCCTGCTCGGGTGGCGGCCGGGCCGTGAGGCGGTCCGGCATGAGGTCTGCTTCGGGACCGACCCGAACGCCCTCGCCCTGGCCAAGACCCTGACCGAGCATGAGCTGGCCCTCCGCACGCTGGCCCCCGAGTACGGACGGACCTACTTCTGGCAGGTCGCGGAGGTCAATGACGCTGCGGCCGTGCGGTCCTGGGTGGACGAGGTCTGGAGTTTCACCACACTGGGGTACGGGGTGGTGGAGGACTTTGAGTCGTACGATAACGCGTGCAACCGGGTCTACTATGCCTGGAAGGGCGGTGCGGGCAACAGCGCAAACTCGGACTGCGGGGTGGGTGAGTACGGCGGCAACGGCACTCGCTCGATTGTGGGCAACGACGCGGTGCCCTATGCAGAGCAGACCCTCGTGCACTCGGGCAGTCAGGCCATGCCGCTCTGGTACGACAACACGGCCGCCCCGTTCTACTCCGAGGCGGGCCGCGATTGGGGCACGGCCCGGTCGTGGATGGAGGGGGGGGCGGACACCCTGCAGGTGTATGTGCTGGGCGAACCGGTGGCCTATCTGGAGACCGGGCCGGGCAGCCTCATGATGAACGGGATCGGGACGGACATCTTCGGCACAGCGGATCAGTGCCGGTTTGCGTGCAAGTCGCTCACCGGCAACGGGACGATTGTGGCCCGGGTGGAGGGCCTGGCGGATACGGATGCCTGGGCCTTGGCGGGTGTGATGATCCGGGAGAGCCTGGATGCGGGCTCGGCCTATGCCGGGGTCTTTCTGACCGGGAACAACGGTGTGCGGTTCCGGGCCCGTGCCACGCTCAACGGGGGTGCGACCAGCGACACGTCCGTGGCCACGGCGGAGCAGATGGCCCTGCGTGAGCCGGTCTGGATCCAGATCGAGCGCACAGGCGATGTGTTCAGGGGGTTCTACTCCGTGGACGGCCAGGCCTGGACGGGCATGGCGTGGAATCCTCAGACCATTGTGATGGGGCCTCAGGTCCATATCGGCCTTGCGGTGTGCAGCCATACCGCAGCGGCTGCCACGAGCGGCCGGTTCTCCGGGATCGCGACCACGGGGGCGGTCACCGGGGCCTTTCAGTCGGTCGACGTGGGGGTTGCGCAGCCTGCAGGCAACGCCCCGGACACGCTCTACGTGGTGGTCGAGGACAGTGCAGGCCGGAGCAGGGTGGTCAGTCATACGGATCCGCTGGTGATTGCCACAGGCGGGTGGGAGGAGTGGAACATCCCGCTGGGCGAGCTGACGTCGGCCGGGCTCGATCTGGGCGGCGTGCGGAAGGTCACCGTGGGCGTGGGGAATCGAAGCGCATCCAAGGCGGGCGGTGCAGGCAAGCTGGTCCTCGACGACCTCCGCCTGACCCGCACAGGCCGGGTCGCCCCCTAGGCGAGCGGGTCCGGGCCGTGCGGCTGGATCGCAGTGTGCGGATGAGAGTCGAGCTTGGAGTACGATCAGGGCGTCACCCTGGCGAGGGGTCAGGCGATGCCCTGTCGATCTTCTCTGGAAGGAGGACAGTCATGCGCAGTAGATGGAGTCATCGGATCCTCTCGGCCTGTGTGCTGGGGACCCTGGGGGCGGGCATGGCGCAGGCCTCGCTGGTGGGGTGGTGGAAGCTCGATGAGACCTCGGGCACCGTGGCTGCGGACTCGAGCGGTCAGGGCAACCACGGCGACATCACCGGCAGCCCAGGGTGGGTGGCCGGCAAGCTCGAGGGGGCCATGGAGTTCAGCGGCGACGACTTCATCACCATCCCGGCCGGCACGATGGGGCTGCGCTCGACTCTGGGTTCGGTCGCGTTCTGGATGAATGCGGGTCCCCCGTCGGGC
>JAGOQT010000434.1 GCA_018007255.1 Phycisphaerae bacterium
GCCCCTGAGCAGGTCGAGCACCCCCAGGCAGTGGACCACAGGGCGGACATCTACTCCCTGGGCGTGGTCTTCTACGAGATGCTGACCGGTGAGCTGCCGTTGGGCAAATTCGCCCCTCCGTCCAGGAAGGTCCAGATCGACGTCCGTCTGGACGAGGTGGTGCTCCGCACCCTGGAGAAGGAACCGGACCGCCGCTACCAGCAGGCCAGCCAGGTCAGCACAGAGGTCCAGACCATTGTCTCCACACCTGGGACCCGGCCCAAACCCCATACGCCCCCTGTTGTGACCCCTGAGGAACTGGAGGACATCCGAGCACGTCTGCGGATTCCCGGATTGGGGATATTCCTGGCCGGCCTGGTCAATCTGTGCCTGTTGGTGGTTGTATTGCTGGCCAAGAGCATGAAACCACGGGGCCTTGAACCCCAGACCTGGCTGAACTTGCCTGTGCTCGCTGCCCTGTTCTTGATCCCCGTTTTTGTCATGATCGGCGCCTCCCAAATGCGTCGGCTGACCAATTACCGTTCCGCTGTGCTGGCCTCCATCCTCGCCATGATCGTCCCGCCAGCCGCCTTCATCGGACTGCCTTTCGGAATCTGGGCCCTTGTCCTGTTGAGCCGGAAAGAGGTGCGCCAGGCCTACCAACAGGTATCGCCGACTCTTCCCAGGACGACCGCCGAGGACTCCGCTCCTTGGAGATCCATCAAACGCCTTTGTTGGGTCCTGGTCACCGGCCTCCTGCTCCTGGTCGTGGGGGTCCTCGTCGCGTCGGTCGTACTGCCGTGGCTGCACAGGGTGCGGTTCGAGGCAAGGCATGTCTTTGGGTCCACAGTCGAACGGAGATTCATCCATTCGGACCAGGAGGAGAAACGGGTCCTGTTCTGGGATCTCGAGACAGATGCCCTGGTTGAGCCCCCCCTTGCCGTGGAGGTGCCCCAGGGCGATCAGCTCTTTGCCCATCTGGGCGGCCGGATGTCCGCAGATGCACGTCTTGCCAAGTGGGTCAAGGATTCGGGCGTGGACCTGGCCTTTGCATGGGGCAGGCAGCCCAAATCAGGGTGGTACTTGATGGGTATCGGAGCCGTGCGTTTGAATCCCACATTTCATGAGCGTCCCTTCGATCACATCAGACCACGCCACCTGCTCGAACGAGTCACCTGCGACCTGCGTGTGGCAGGGAATCGCATAAGGCCCGGACGCCCCGGCACCCTGGGCATCCGTACCGACCGCGGCACACCCGGCGTGCTCGAATACGACGGCCTGTTCGACGGGGCCACGGACGGCGTCCGGATCCGCTACAAGTTGCTGGAGAACCGATCAGGCAGAAGGAGCGAATTGGGGCAACCTGATCAACCTGCAGGGCCTGTCATTACGCGTGAACTTCATGCATCTGGACTGCTTGACATAGACCTCTTTGACTTCCGCACTGACACGGTATTTGACCTTCCTGAACAAGTCCGATTCTGGGATATGCCTGGATGGATGGCGGATCGTGGTATTGACATTGCCTGCATTGGTTCAAAGGAAGGCCCGACCTTGACAGGGAACGGAAGGGTCATGGGTTTTGGCTCGAACATCTGCAAGTTCATCCCGACGGAATCAGATATGAACTGCGTCAGCAGCGATCTTCTGGAGCAATGGCCCAAGACAGACTCCCAAGAGACCACGGACTACAAGGGTTGGGATCATCTGCCTCGGCGTTTCTTCTTCAAGAGTCGTGATGGAGATCAGGGGGTGCTGGAGATCACAGCGGTGGATGCTGAGAGACAAGGCATCCGATTTCGATACAGACTGTTTGCACCTGGCAAGGAGGACATGGCGCCTGATCAGAGTTCAGAGTCCTGAGTTCGGAGTCCAGAGCATTGCCGATTCATCTATGACCTCCAACCAAGGTGAGTCTCAGCCCAGGTCTCGGGCCTGGTTCGCCACGACCCACTGGTCCGTGGTCCTGGCCGCAGGGGACAGGGCCGATCCCCGATGCAGGGTGGCCCTGCAGACCCTCTGCAGGACCTACTGGTATCCCCTCTATGCCTATGTCCGCCAGAAGGGCTACACCGTGCAGGACGCGGAGGACCTGACCCAGTCCTTCTTCGCCTTCCTCCTGGAGAAGGACCGCTTGGGCTCTCTGGTCAGGGACAAGGGCAAATTCCGCTCGTTCCTCCTGACCGCCCTGAATCACTTCGTGACCGACCAATGGAAGAGGGCCAGTGCAGCCAGGCGAGGAGGCGGTCGAACGGTCCTCAGCCTGGATATGTCCGACGCAGAGGCACGCTTTCTTCAGGAGCCGGTGGACCGCATCACACCCGAGGTCCTGTTCGAGCAAAACTGGGCGGTCACCCTCCTCAACACGGTCTTTGACCGGCTGCAGGAGGAGCAGCGAGCCCAGGGCAAGGCAGAGCAGTTCACCCAACTGAGATTCTGCCTGACCGGGCGCAGCAGCGAGGTGCCCTATGCCCAACTAGGGGAGCGGCTCGGGGCCACGGAGGCCTCAGTCAAGGTCCTGGTCCTTCGCCTGCGGAGACGCTACAGGGAGCTTCTACAGGAGGAGATCTCCCACACCGTGGCGGATCCGGTCGAGATCAAGGACGAGATCAGGCACCTCTTCCAGGCCTTGGCAGGGCCATGAGGGTTTTAAGTTTTAGGTTTTAGGGGCCAAGTGTCAGTAACCCAAGGTCGCGCGAAATGACGCGACGACGAGGAAGTGTCAGCAACCCAAGGTCAGTCATGGAGCGGTCCTTTCGGAATCTGGTAGTCGAGTGTCGCCAGCAG
>JAGOQT010000086.1 GCA_018007255.1 Phycisphaerae bacterium
GGGTAGGCGTTCCAGCAGTTGATCATGCGGTCGGCGTGGAGGTCGGGCGACCGGGCCTGGTAGGTCTCCAGCAGGCGGTCCCAGTACGTGCGGAGGTCCCGGAAGGCCGCGTCCACGGTCTTGCCGTCCAGGTACCGTGCGATCACGGGCCGAACGCCCTGTTTGCGGATCGTCTGGGAGTTCGGCGGGTCGAACTTGCGGTCCGCGGGGTTCTCGTGGTACCCGAGCACAAAGAGGATCTCCTTGGTCTGGCCCGGCCTGAGGGCCACCTTGACGTGGTGCGATCCGTGCGGGGCCCAGCCGTGGGCCCAGGAGTTGAAGGACCTGCCCCGCTCCACGGCAGCGGGGCTTTCCCAGCCCCTGTAGGGCCCCAGGAAGGCATCCCGCTGGGTGTCGAATCCGGCCAGTCTCCTCGAGCACGCGAAGTAGGCGAAGTGGTTGCGGCGCTCGCGATACTCGGTCTTGTGGTAGATGACCCCGTCCTCGACCTCGACCTGGCCTGTGCTGAAGTTCCTCTGGAAGTTGGTGGCGTCGTCCTGTGCGTCCCACAGGCAGAACTCGACGCTCGAGAAGACCGAGAGCCTTGCGGGCTTCTTGCGGCGGTTGGTCACCTGCATCTTCCAGATCTCGAGCGTCTCGCCCAGGGGCACGAAGTAGGTGATCCGGGCCTCGATCCCCTCATAGGCGGAGGCGATCGTGGTGTAGCCCATGCCGTGGCGGCACTCGTACCGATCCAGCCGGGTCCGTGTGGGCTGCCAGGACGGGGACCAGAACCGGCCCTTGTCGTTGTCGCGGATGTACAGGTATCGCCCCCCGAGGTCGAAGGGGGCGTTGTTGTACCGGTACCGGGTCAGGCGCCGAAGCCGGGCGTCCTTGTAGAACGAGTAGCCCCCGGCCGTGTTGGAGATGATCCCGAAGTAGTCCTCGCAGCCCAGGTAGTTGATCCAGGGCAGGGGGGTGTCGGGCCGGGTGATCACGTACTCCCTGAGCCGGTCGTCGAAGTGTCCGTAACGCATACGCTGTTCTCCTCTGAAGGCTCCAACCAGGCCCGGCGAACAGGCCGAAACCCGGGGTGCCCTGTGCGGCTTGGAGGGCTCAATCCTCCTCCAGCTTGTCGAACCAGTTGAACTTGAGGATGGCCGAGGCGACCAGGAACACGCCGATGGAGATCCACAGGGCCTTCCAGTTGCGGAACACCACATAGATGGGGATCGTCCAGAGCGGGACCTGCCAGGCGATGGCCACCGCACAGTTGAACAGGTCCCGAAGGAAGTGGGTGTTTCGCTGGAACGAGGGATCCTCCCTGACCACGGCCGCGTGCACCGGGCCCCAGAACCCCCAGGGCCTGACCTGCCTGTAGAACCGCTTGAGCACGGCCTCCTCTTCAGGCCGGGTGAGCAGGCTGCCGGCCACGCACCCGACCAGCGAGACCACGAAGATGACCCCGAAGCCCCCGATCGCGGACAGGCCGGCCTGAGGGACGTACAGGGGCACCACGATCACGGAGACCAGGCCCGCGACCATGCCCCAGAAGTAGCCGTACCCGTTGAACCGGTACCAGTGCCACTTCAAGACGTTGGCCGCGGTGTAGCCGCCCCACAGGTAGCTCACGATCCACTGCGTCATCTGGTTGACGGACTCGGCCAGGAGTCCGAAGGCAAACCCCACAGCCAGGATCACGGCCTGAGAGACATAGCTCATGGCCACGTAGTGACGCTCGGAGGCCCCAGGCCGGAGGTACCGCTTGTAGAGGTCGTTCACGAGGTAGGCCCCGCCGGCGTTGACCGTGGCCGAGAACGTGGACATGAATGCGGCCAGCAGGCCGGCCATGAGCAGGCCCACCAGGCCCACGGGGATGAACTCCTTGATCACGAACGGGAGGATCAGCTCGAAGTCGATCTTGCCCGTCCGGGTCAGAAAGGCCGGGTCCATGGAGGCGAAGTGCGGGCTCAGGAACTTCAGGCCGAGCAGGGTGACCGCGGCCACCAGGATCCAGCGGGGCAGCAGGCAGGCGGACACGATCCCGCTCATGTAGCTGGCCTCGCGGGGCGTCTTGGCCGCCAGGATCCGCTGCATGTCGTAGTTCGGCGCAGGCCCTGCGAAGCTGACCAGAAGGCCCTTGAAGAGCATGGCGATGAAGAAGCAGCCGAAGAAGCCGTACCCGTCGCCCGCCACGTTCTCTTGCAGGGCGGGGATGAGCTCGGACCAGTCCATGTCCAGCCTCCAGCCGAACAGGAGGTCGCCCCAGCCCGCGGGCACGAGGGCCGTGACCTCCGAGGCCGAGACCTTGGTCATGGCGATGGCGGCGATGATCGCGGCACAGACCCCCATGATGACGAACTGGGCCAGGTCCGTGATGACCACGCTGATCATCCCGCCCAGGAGCACGTAGACCGCGGTGATCCCCATCACGATCATGGCGTAGGTGTTGGCCGAGAGGTCCCAGGGCAGGAAGGTCTTGGAGAACTTGCCCATGCCCTGGAAGTCATAGGCGATGAAGCCGACGACGCTCACGAGGGCGAACAGGACGATGATGATCCTGGACAACTCCCCTCCCCGGCCTGCCCCGAACCGGGTGGTGATCCACTCCGCCCCGGTCAGCACACCGGACCTCCGTACCCAGCCGGCCAGGTAGACCATGAGGATCACCTGATTGAAGGTGGGCCACAGCCAGGGCAGCCAGGTGCCCTTGAGGCCGTACACGAACAGGTTGTACACGAGCCACATGGTCCCCGTGATGTCCCACATGGCCGAGGCGTTGGACACGCCCAGCACCCACCACGGCAGCTTGTTGCCGGCCAGGAAATAGGAGTCCATGCTCTTGGACGCCCGCTTCATGACCGCAACGCCGATGGCGATCATGGCCGCGAAGTAGACCAGGATGATGGTGACATCGATCCCGCTGAAGTGAGACATCGGTCATCTCCTACAGGCCATCCGCCCAGCGCCGCACTCGGGCCCAAGCTGACAAGTCGATGGTGGACAAGAGTTTGTATAGGCAAGACCGCGGGCGTGTCAACACGAAAACGGCCTGGGGGCCGCTCGTGTGCGCAGGGGCGGCTGTGGGACGTCCCGATTCCCCTAGTGTGGGATCAGGAATGTGGTAGGATCCGGGTCAGGGCTTGGTCTCCAGACCCCAGGATGTGGATCGGGGGTGTCGAGGTCTCGATGCCCTGGCCTCGGGCCGGCGGTCCTCTCACGCCCGGGTCCACGCGTTCTCACATACCTTGCACGGGAAGGGAGGAACGACCATGGGTCACACCGTGTTACACCGCGTGGCGATGGGGGCGGCCTTGTGTCTGCTCGTCGAGGGGCATGCCCTGGGCCAAGTCATGATCGACCCGGACCTGGCAGGCTGGGTCCTTGAGTTCCTGGGTCCCTGTCCCGTGTCCAACACGAGCACGAACCTCCTCCTGCGCAACTGTACGATTGCGGACAACGAGGCCATGTCCGGAGGCGCCCTGCCGTTCTTCGGAGGCCCGCTGTGGCCCGCCAGCGAGGCTCAAGTCGTCAGCAGTATCCTGTTCGGCGGCGCCCATCAGATCACGGTCTTTGACGGGAGTGTCCTCCAAGTGACCTACAGCGACATCCAGGGTGGATGGACCGGTGCGGGCAACGTGGACACGGATCCCCTGTTCGTCAGGCGCGGGTCAAGGGACTCGCACGGGATCTGGGAGCCCGGCGACTATCACCTGCAGGGCGGTTCGCCCTGCATCGATGCCGGCGACCCCAGGTTTCAGGACGAGACCTCGGATCTGGACGGCGACCCCCGCATCCTCGGGGGGGTTGTCGAGATGGGCGCGGATGAACGGTTCCCCTTGAACCCTCTGCCCTCGCTGTAGGTCCCGAAGGTCCCGGCAGTCTGCGCCGGACACCACGGAGGTCTCGTTCAAGACCCAGCAGGGGGCAGGGAATAGAGTGCCCGGAATCCGCCGAAACTCCTTGTGTCTGGTACGTCTAACCAAGAGGCAGGACGGTTCGATCGTCCATGCCCTGTGAGCGCGTTCCATTTGAAGGGATGAGCCATGAAGAATACCTGTATCTGTCTGCTGATCCTGTGCCTGGGGACCTGGCCGTCACAGGCCCAGACCCAGCCAAGGCCGTCCGCCCAACCGGCCAACCCGGCCCAGAACCCCAAGTTGAGCCTCCTGCCTCCCCCTGAGGCACTGACCGATGCAGACGCCTATCCGCTCTATGGGCAGGCCGGAAGGCTCCTGCCCAAGGAGGCGGTCGATCGCATGGGACAGGGATGGACCCGTATGAGGCCCAACGAGCTACCCCTCGATCAGGTCAGGGAGGTCCTGCAGCAGTGTGGGCCTGCTTTGGATGTGGTTGAGAAGGCCTCCCTGTGCAGGTCCTGCAACTGGCCCGCGGCCCAGGCCGGTGTGTTGCCTGAATTGACACCCTATCGTCATTTCTCCAGGCTCCTTCACATCAAGGCCGCCCTGGCCATGGCCGAGAACCGGCCTGCCGATGCGGTCAAGGCCCTGCAGACCAACTTTGCCATGGCCCGACACCTGGGCACCGGTCCAGGCCTGATGCCACCCATGGTGGGCGTGGCCGTGGTGAGCCTGACGTGTCGCAGCATCCCGGCCTATTTGGAATTGCCCGGTGCGCAGAGTCTATACGAGGCCATTGCCGGACTGCCCAAGCCGTTCATCGACGTCGAGAGGCAGTGCAAGGCCGAGATCGACGCCCTGGACACCAATCCCCAGGTGAACGCCCTGAATCGCGGGGCCTTCCTGGAGCAACTCAAGGGTGCACACGACCAGGTACGCCAACTGGTCAAACGCATGGAACGCGACATCGCCGCAGTCCAGTGTCTGGAGGCCATCCGCCTGTACGCCGCTGAGAACAAGGGGGCCCTGCCCGCGGCCCTGGATCAGATCAAGGTGCCCATTCCGCAGGACCCTCTGAATGGCCGGGCGTTTGAGTACACCTGCACATCCAACCAAGCGGTCCTGAGCAGCCCTGCGCCCGAGGGCGAGGCAGCAAGGGTTGCCCTACGTTATGAGATCACGGCTGCACAGACGGAGTTGGGTGTCCGGTTCGCGGTCAAGGCGGTTGAGGCCCGATGAGTCAGTAGCTCAACCCGAACCCATACGCGAACAGCGGATCATACCCCTTGTCGCCTGCGTTGATCGGGATCTGGTCCATGGACCTCGGCCAGGAGAAGGAGAGCCTGCCCGTGGGGTTGTAGTCGCCGAACAGCACGTCCGCCACGCCCTGGCCCTCTGTGCCGGGCAGCCAGGCGGCGACCACTGCGTCCGCCAGGTCCAGGACCTCTCCGAGGATCATGGGCCTGCCCGAGATCAGGACCACCACTACCGGGATCCCGGCCTGCTTGACGTTCCGGACCGCCTGCACGGCCTGGTCGCTCAGCAACAGGCTGCCCGTGTCCCCGGCGCCCTCCGCGTAGGGGCCTTCGCCGATCACCACCACGCCCACATCAGACCCCTGTGCGCCCAGGCCGTCCGGAGAGTGGGTGACCCGGGAGGTGCTCGCAACGGTGTTCTGGATCGCACACAGGATGCTCGTTGCGCCCGGGACCGTGTTGCCGCTGCGGCCCTGCCAGGTGATCGTCCAGCCTCCGCACTGGTCTCCCGTGCTGTCCGCGCTGGGACCTGCCACATGCACCTTCACGGTCTTGGCCAGGGGCAGGACCCGGTTGGCGTTCTTGAGCAGGACCAGGGACTCCCGGACCGCACGGCGTGCGACCTGGCGGTGCGCCTCGGACCCGAAGGACTCGGCCAGTGTCCTGTCCGCCAGGGGGGAGCGGGCCTTGTCCATCAGGCCCAGGGCGAACTTGACCCGCAGGATCCGCGTGACCGCGTCGTCGATCCGCAACAGGGGGACCGTGCCCTCCTGGACCAGCTCCTTGAGGCAGGTGAAGAACTCCCTGTGCTGGCCGGGCACCATGCCCATGTCCATGCCCGCGTTGATCGACTTGGCCACCGCGGTCTTATAGTCCGGGTCGAGCTGGTTGATCGCCCTGTAGTCGGAGATCAAGAAGCCCTCGAACCCCAGCTCCTCCTTGAGGACCTGGGTCAGGAGGTACGTGTGCGAGGAGCATTTCTGGCCGTTCCAACTGCTGTACGAGGGCATGATCGTGCCCACGCCCGCCTGGACCGCCTCGCGGTAGGGGGGCAGGTGGATGCCACGGAGCGTGGCCTCGTCCATCTGGGCATCGCCCTGGTCCAGGCGTACGCTGGGGGCGCCCCCTCCCCGCCTGGACGGACTCGCCACGGCCCGGGTCCCTCCGTCCGCCACATAGTGCTTGGCACAGGCCACGACCGAGAGCGGATCCGCCAGGTCAGGGCCCTGCAGGCCCCGGATGGCCGCCCGGCCCAGGACCCGGACCAGGTTCGGGTCCTCGGAGAAGCCCTCGTAGGTCCTGCCCCATCGCTCGTCCCGGGGCACGGCCACACAGGGTGCGAAGGTCCACTGGATCCCGGTGGCCCGGACCTCCTCGGCCGTGATGCGGGCCACCTCCTCCACCAGGGCAGGGTTGTGCGTGCACCCCAGGCCCACGTTGTGCGGGAAGACCACGGCCCCCAGCACGTTGTTGTGGCCGTGCACCGCGTCCACACCATAGAGGAGGGGTATGGCCAGGCGGGTCTGGAGTGCCTGGGCCTGGAACCGGTCCACCAGGTCGGTCCAGGCCTGCAGGCCGTTGCCCTTGGCAGGGTCCGAGTTGCCGCTGCTCAGGACCGAGCCCATGTAGTAGGTCCGCACGTCGTTGAGGTCCCGGACCTGGTCCTGGTCCGCCTGGACCATCTGGCCGATCTTCTCCTCCAGGGTCATCTGCGACAGGAGTTGTTTGACCTGGGGGTCATACGCGGACAGGGGTCTCGGACTAGGCGAGGGCGCAGGCAGGACCCGGCAGGATGCAGCCAGGACTGCTACCCAAACCAACACACCCGTCGTCCCGACCCGTCCATAGCGGGGGAGGCCATTGCGCATCTTGCGTCTCCTTCAAGACCAAACCAGCCCTGTGCCCCCGGTGGAGCACGAAAGCCAAAGTCTACGGGCAGGTGCAGCCTTGGGCAAGGCCCGATCCAGGTACACCTTTACTTGGCCTGTGCAGCCGGTATAATGGACTGCACAGGGGCGGCCTGTGCTGAGGGCCGCTTCGAGTCACACACCCTTTGCGAAGGAGGAATGGACATGGGCAAGAAGGTATTTCCGGTGGTACTTGTGGGGCTGGCCGTGTTGTGCGCGGAGGTCGCCAACGGTCAGACCTCCGTGAAGATCAACTTCCAGTCCAGGACCCAGGGGTCCAGGGAGGTGCCCGAGGGGTACCTGCCCGACTACGGCGACCTGTTCGGTGCCCGCGGCAACGGGTATACCTACGGCTGGTCCGCGAACATGACCGGCAGCGCGAGGGATAGGGACATCCACGCGGACCAGCGATACGACACCCTGAACTCCCTGCGCCTGTGGTCCGGATCGGGGACCTGGGAGATCGAGGTGCCCAACGGAGAGTACGATGTGTACATCGTGGGAGGCGACCCGGGCTACAAGGACCAGACCTGCTCCTACATTGTGGAAGGGGTGCAGGTCGATGATCCGACCCCCTATCCCCCGGGCAGCAATTTCGACGAGTACACGGTCGGTGTCACGGTCTGGGACGGACGTCTGACCCTGGAGGCAGCGCCTGGGGGCTTCTACGTCAAGATCTGCTTCATCCACATCGTGGATGTGAAGGTCGCCCTGCCCGTGAGCCCGGCGAACCAGTCCGCCTGGTCGAGCACCTCCGTGGTCCTGGAGTGGCTTGCAGGCAAGGGCGCGACCCAGCACGACGTGTACTTCGGCCAGGACTTCAACGAGGTCACGGCCGCGACCCCGTCCAGCGGCGAGGTCTACAAGGGCCGCCAGACTGCGGTCCAGTACCCGGCCACAGGCGAGTTGTCTGTGACGCCGGGCAAGACCTACTACTGGCGAATCGATGAATTCGACGGATCCCAGACCATCAAGGGCGGGGTCTCGAGTTTCACCGTGCAGGTGGCCACCGCCTTCGGCCCCAGTCCCGTGGACGGCGGCCTGTTCGTGGACCCCGAGACCGTGCTGACCTGGTCCAAGGGGGCCAATGCGGCCGAGCACCTGGTCTACTTCGGCCAGAGCCTCGAGGGCGTGCAGAACGCCACCACGGCCTCGCCCGAGTATCAGGGCTCTGTTCTGGGCGACGAGACGACCTGGGACCCGGCCGGGACCCTGACCCTGAACCAGGTCTACTACTGGCGCGTGGACGAGAAGGACTCGAAGGGCACGGTCCATCCGGGCCAGGTGTGGACCTTCACCACCACCTCGCGGGTGAGCGGGGGCCTGAAGGCCGAGTACTTCTCCAGCCTCGACCTGAGCGGGGACCCCGTGCTGACGCGGACTGATCCCCAGGTGAACTTCGACTGGGGCAACGGGTCGCCCGAACCCAACGTTGTGCCTGCGGACGGCTTCTCGGTCCGGTGGAGCGGACAGGTGCAGATCCCGGTTGCAGGGGAGTGGACCTTCTGGACCCACACGGACGACGGTGTGAGGCTGTGGGTGGACGAGGAGCCCATGGTCGACAACTGGCCCGTGTCCAGACCCCTGGGCTGGGACAGCAACTCGGTGTACCTCGAGGCCGGCATGCACAGCATCCGCATGCACTACTTCGACGTCAACTACGGCGGCCACATCGCCATTGCCCGCCTGTTGTGGGAGGGGCCTGTGGTGAGCCCGAGGCAGGTCATCCCGGAGAAGGCCATGACACCGCCCTATGCGGCGGGCAACCCCGTCCCGGCCATCAACGCCAAGGACGTGCCGACCGACGTGGTCCTCCGCTGGGCGCAGGGCGATTCCGCGGCCATGCATGACGTGTACTTCGGCTCCAGCTACGACGAGGTGAACGCGGCCGACGTGACCACAGCGGGGATCTACCGGGGCCGCCAGGCCCTTGCGAACCTGGAGTACCGGCCCACGGAGTCACCCCTGGGTTGGGGCAAGACGTACTACTGGCGGATCGACGAGGTCAACGACCTGAATCCAGCCAAGGCCTGGAGGGGCGGGGTCTGGCACTTCACCACCGCCGACTTCGTGGTGGTCGACGACTTCGAGGCCTACACGGACGACCGGCCGAACCGTATCTTCGAGACCTGGCGGGACGGGCTCCCGTACTCCGACGAGACGGGCATGGAGGTGGCCCCGGGCAACGGCACAGGCATGATCGTGGGCGTGGACGAGGCCCCCTATGGACCCGAGCGGACCATTGTCCAGGGCGGCGAGCAGTCCCTGCCCCTGACCTACAACAACGCGGACAGCCCCTTCTACTCCGAGACGGACCGGACCTTCGCCCAGGCCCAGGACTGGACCACCCGCGAGGGCCACGCCCTCAAGACCTTGAGCCTGTGGTACAGGGGATACCCGAACACGACGTATGGAAGCCTTTCCTATGATGCGGGCTCGGGCCAGTACACCATGGTCGGGTCGGGCACGGACATCTGGAACACCTCGGACGAGCTGCACTACGCATATCAGCCCCTGCCCGGCAATGCGGTGATGACCGTCAAGGTCGAGAGCGTGGAGAACACCAACGACTGGGCCAAGGCGGGCATCATGGTCCGCAACGGCCTCACCGGCGATGCGGTCAACATCCTGCTCATCGCAGCCCCGTCCGGGCGGGTGTCCTTCCAGACCCGCAACGTGGCAGGCCAGGCGACCACCTCTCAGGAGACCGGGGCCGGGTCCGTCACCCTGCCCATCTGGCTCAGGCTCACGCGGGATGGAGACACCTTCACGGGCGAGTACTCCACGGACGGCAGCACCTGGTCCTATGTCCTGGACGCCGCTGCCGCGACCTCCGTGGTCACCATGACCGGCGAGGTGTACATCGGCCTGGCCGTCACCTCGCACGTGGATGCGGAAACCCCGTGCACGGCCGTGTTCTCGAACGTGAGCGTGCAGGGCGCAGCATCGCCCACGTTCACGACCTCTGTGGACATCGGCATCCAGGTCAACCAGCCGGCTGCCCTCTATGTGGGGCTGCAGGGCGGCGGGACCCAGGCCGTGGTCCAGCACGCGGACGGGCCCCAGGCCGTGCAGACCGGCGAGTGGACCCACTGGCAGATCCCCCTGGCCTCCTTCGCCAACCAAGGCGTGGACCTGACCCAGGTCCAGAAGATGATCATCGGCACGGGCGACCGACAGCCGGGCGGGACCGGGAAGCTGTTCATCGACAACATCCGGCTCTATGGAGAGTAGGCCCCCGGGCTGAATGCCGTCTTGGATCGGACATCGAGGGGACCCGCGTCAGATCGCGGGTCCCCTTTTCATTGGCGTGCGAGACCCTGTTGCGTCAGGGCCTGACCGCGCGGTTGTAGAAGCGGACGTCGTCCACCAGGCCACCCCAGAAGGTGCCCGGCAGGAACCCGCGGCCCGCGCCCAGGCACAGGCCTGCCATGGACACGGCCAACGAGCCAAGCTGGCGGGTGTCTGCTGCGACCTCCTCATCGTCCACAAACAGAGATCGATGGGCCCCGTCCCACACCAGTCGGAGGCTGTGCCAGTCCCCGTCCGTGACCTGTGCGCCGGACACCAGGGCGGTGGTGAAACGGCCGTTGTCGGTCAGAGCCGTGCTGAGCGAGCCCGTTGTGGGGTCTGTGGCCAACCAGACGACCCCCTGGCCTGATGGGTAGGACTGGGACAGGATGACCTGGCCCGGCCCCCCGCCCCGGACCCACAGGAAGACCGTGAACGGCCCGTCGCCGGGCTTGAGCACGGCACCTGCACTCACGAAGTCGTCCACGCCATCGAGCGACAGGGCACCGTCACGGGCGCCGGCGTTGGGCTGCCACACGGGCGAGCCGTGGAGCGTGCCGTCGAATGCGCCGAGCCTATCCGCAGCCAGGTCGCCCGCGGTCTCGTCCATGCGCCAGTGTGCGACCAGGCCCGGGTAGGCCATCCAGTAGGCACACCACTCCGCCAGGTCCAGGGCCGTGACCAGCCCGTCGCCCGCGGGCGGGGCGATGTCCAGAGAAGGTGCTGTCTGCCGCCAGTGCTGTGCGAGGCGGGCGAAGTCCAGCCAGTTCACGACCCCGTCCTGACTGAAGTCCCGCACCAGGGGTCTGCTCAGCAGGTAGGGGAGCAGGGCCTGTGCGATCAGCCGGGCGCCCGCGGCGTCGGGGTGGATCCCGTCCGGGAACAGGTCCAGGTGACCCGCCAGGGGCGTGTACAGGTCGATCACGAGCACCCCGTTGTCCCGACCGACCTGCTCCACCAAGGGCCCGATCTCATCCCGAATCACATCGGGCCGGATGCTGAAGTTCTCGTATGCGGCAGGCACCGGCCTGCAGATCCAGACCTGGGGTCGGCTGGGCAAGGCCCTGAAGGAATCGATCAGTGCGCTGTAATCCGACACGAAGTCCGCCTTGTAGACCCAGTTCCAGCTCTTGGAGTCGTTGGTCCCCAGCATGATCGTGATCAGGTCCGGGTTGCTGGCCAGCACACCCTTGTACACGCCCTCGTTCACGTACGGCTTGTCGCCCTTGCGGAGCAGTGTCGTGCCCCCAAGTCCGAAGTTCACCACCTTCCACGCGGGGTCCGTCTGCCGGGCCATCTGTGCCAACTGGATCGGATAGGCCTGTGTGGCCGGGTTCGACGTGCCTGACCCATAGGTGATGCTGTCGCCCACGCACGCGACCAGGCCGCCCCTGGCCTGGACGATTGCGGGCAGTGCCAGGCCCCAGGCCATCGCAACGATTAGCGACTTCATGCCCATGCCCGCATTATAGCCTGGTCACGCCCCGGATCCAAGGCAGATCGGGTCGGACCTCGCCGCCGGTCGCAGGCCAAGCCCGGCCCTTGGGCGGTCGCTGCGCAATGGACAGAACGCAGAACACAGAACGCAGAATGGAGAATCAGGAAGTGAGCAGCAGTGGGGGGGCTCCGACCTTCCTACCATCTTACCTTCCCGCCGCTAAACCGTCCGACTGTCCGACCGTCTCACTGTCCGACCGTTGTCACCACCGGCCGCCCCTATTGCCTGCCGGCCCCAGGATCGGCTATAGTACTGCCCCATTGGACAGCTAAAGGGGCCCTGGCATGAGGTGTGCATATATTCAATTCGCGCCGCGCTTGGCGGATGTGAAGCAGACGATCCTGGATCTGCAGCGGCTCTGGCCTGAGGTGGCTGGGGCGGACCTGGTGGTCCTGCCCGAGCTGGCGAACTCGGGGTACAACTTCGTGTCCATGGACCAGGCTGTGGCCGCTGCGGAGGACCCGGCCAAGAGTGTGTTCATCGATGCGCTGACCGATGCCTGCTCTGAGCACGGCTTCCACATCGTCACGGGCTTCAATGAGCGGACCTCTGCAGGCCTGTACAACACGGCCCTCCTGGTGGGCAGGTCCGGCGTGATGGGCCGGTACCGCAAGCTCCCCCTGTTCCTGAGGGAGAAGGACTTCTTCATCCCGGGGGACGTGGGGCTGCCCGTGTTCGAGGTGGGGGGGGTCAAGGGCGGGAAGCTGGTCTGGTTCGACCTGGC
>JAGOQT010000435.1 GCA_018007255.1 Phycisphaerae bacterium
CCCCCCTGTCCAGGCAGACGATTCACAACTACACCATTATGGGACTGATCCAGGAGGTCGAGTGGACTCAGGGAGGGCATCGGCTCTACGACGAGTCCGTCTTCGACCGCCTCTCCAGAATCATGGACCTCAGGAGAACCAAGACCCTCTCGCAGATTCGGGACCTCCTCCGCAAGGAAGAGGCCCGCGAGCGAACTGACCAGAAGACCTGAACCCGGCCCGATGCATGTGAAGGAACGTTCCCAGATGCGAGGCTCATGGAAGAGCGATAGTGACGCTCAAGGACGAATGGAAGGGATGCACATGAGTAAGGACACTGGCTCACATCAACGGCTTGACTGCCTGTCACAGGACGAGGTCCCCGCTCTCATCGATTGTCATCATCCGATCCCCGCCCGTCCATGTCACCCTAACCGGGCCGTTACGGCCCGGGCCGGGTCTCTCCGGCCCATCATCCGACTGCCTGCCTGGAAGCCCTTGTAGGATCGAAGGCGTTTTGTCCTATCCAACCAGACACCGGCTGAGGCTGCAGAGTATCATGACGGGACAAGTGACCGACAACATCGAGGAGTTGCTCCGCCTGATCATTCGTTTCGCCAAGGCCAGGCGGCGGGTCCTGGTGGGGAATGTCCGATACAGGAACAGGGCAGGGTTCGTTCCACTGGACCTGGCTGTCCACGAGTTCGCCGGCCAGCTCCAGGATGCGATCGAGGAACACAAGGGTCATCGCCGCCTGATGCTGCAAGACCACGCCCACGTCCGCTTCGGGCCCAACGGCCGCCTCCATCTCCTCCCCCAGACGGACGAACGGGCCAGAGGGCTCCTGGTCTCCGATCCTCCGGCGTATGTCGAGTACCAGTCGCAACGGCTGTGGGAGAACACCCTCAACGAAAAGCTGGCCATGGCCATACTGCGGCGCCGTGCGCCCGGCCCGGCCCGGGACAGGGTCCGAGAATCGGATCTCCTCAATCGTCTTTGGCAGTCGGGGCGAAGGAGCCCCAAGGAGAGGAACAGGGCCCGCCCCTCAGACCGCCGAAACGAAGCGGGCCAGAGTTAGGATGGAGTCATCGCACCATGCTCAAGTCTACGGACCGCCGATCGATAAGAAGGATATCGGGCGTGCCCTTCTCGCCCGAGTGCCCGTTGGGTCAATCATCAGCACAGTGGTTATAGGACGACCTTGTCATGCCCAGCAAACGCGTTCCTGCAGGCAAGCCGGTGAGCAAGGAATCTCCGTGTGACATCGACCAGGTGTGGGCCCTCTTCCATAAGACGCATGAGGATGTCCACCGAAACCGCTTGATGGAACACTACGAGGGCCTGGTCCGATACACGGCCGAGCGGATGCACGCCAAGCTTCCGGACAAGGTGGAGGTGGACGACCTGGTCAGCGCGGGCATCTTCGGCCTGATAGACGCGATCGATGCCTTCGACCCGAAACGGGGGGTCAAGTTCGAGACCTACTGTGCGCCGCGGATCAAGGGAGCGATCCTGGATGAGTTGCGGAGCATGGACTGGGTGCCCCGGCTGGTGCGGGCCAGGGCTCACCAGTTGTCCAGGGCGACCCACGCCCTCGAGCTCCACCTCGGCCGCAAGCCCGCGCAGGAGGAGCTGGCCAGGGAGTTGAACGTGGGTATGGAGGAGTTCACCCGACTCCAGCGAGATGCCAAGGCCGTGGGCCTGGTGTCCCTGTCCACCCGGTGCAACGAAGGAGAGGGGGACAAGGACATCTGCGAGATCGACGTCATCAAGGACCAGAAGAGCGAGGACCCCCTGTTCGAGGCGCAGAAGCGGGATCTCAAGGAGTTGCTCACCAAGGGCCTCACGCGGGCCGAGCGGCTGATTGTCGTGCTGTACTACTATGAGGAGATGACCATGAAGGAGATCGGGGCCACCCTGGACCTGTCCGAGTCCCGTGTGTCCCAGATGCACTCCTCCATCGTGGCCAGACTCAAGGTGCAGCTCAACATGCGTAAGCGGGAGTTCGCGGTCCAGACCTAACCGGTCCACGCAGGGTCGCACCGGTACACGTCTGGGCCCCCAGGAACAGGCAAGGCCGGGCTCCTGCGGCCAGCCTACTGCACGCCGAAGAAGAGGTAGATCGTTCGGGAGTAGCGGCCGGCCGCCCTGGGGCGGGCACTCTGGGGCCCGAACACGCCCTCGAACGGTCTGGACTTGCCGTCGCCGTACCGCTGCGTGAATTCCCCGTCAGGCCAGTAGGCAGGGTCGAACTTCTGCCCGATCGGCGGGATGAGATCCATGAAGGAGATCGCGCCGGAGGGAAACGGGGCCTGGACCATCTCCCCGGGCATGTAGTCGGGCGTGTAGAGCCTCAGGTTGAGATCCCCGCGCGGGTCGACCACGGTGATCCGCCCCTGCATCGTCTCGATCATCGCCCAGAAGACGCCGCCGTGGTAGCCGCGGAATTCGGGGTAGGCCCACGGCGATTGGCCGGTCATGGACGTGTTGTGCCCCTTCTCCCAGAGGCCGAACCCCGCGCCGGCGAGCCGGTTCTTCCACACGGGGTACGGTCCCTTGCCCAGCCATCGCACGCCGTACACGTCCCGTTCCGGGAAGTCGAAGCTCGCCCCGAGGAAGTCGACGTAGCCTTCCTTGTGGACGTCATAACGGAGCTCGACCCACCCGCTGGGATAGAGCTTCCAGCGCACGGTCCGCAGGTCTCCGCCGGTGTACGCAACCTCAACGACGTGCGCCGCGCCGTCGGCATGGTGCGTGAT
>JAGOQT010000087.1 GCA_018007255.1 Phycisphaerae bacterium
GTTGTGCTCCGGGGTGGGCATGTGTTCGTTGCCCCGGATGCCTTCCACCGTCATCAGGTTTGGATAGGTTCGCTCGCATCCGGTCGCCCGGTATCCGTCATGCACGTTGACCATGAGCTGGTGGGCGGCGCACCTCCGGATGGCCTCCAGCAGCCAGAGGGTGTCTTGCTGCGACCCGACGTTCACGAAGCCGAACTTGATCCCCTTCACTCCCCAGCCGCGGTAGAGGGCAGCCAGGGTGTCGATCTGGTTGACCAACGCAAGTCGGTTGACGTAGAGGATCACGCCGATGCCGTTCGACGCCCCATAGTCGAGGACGCGCTGCAAATCCAGGTCGCGGGAACGGTCCACGGAGGCGGCGGTCGGGGTGCTTGCCTCCGGCCCATACCACCCTGCGTCCAGGTGGATGTACTGCAGGCCGTGCCTCACGGCGAAGTCCACGCACGCCAGCCCGCCGGCCGTGCTGAGCGTCACGTCGCGGAGGACCTTGCCCGGCCGGATCCAAGAGGTGTCCGCGAGCGCGTTCGGCGGATTCAGATTCAGCATGAGGGAGTTCCGCTCGAGGAGGTCCCCCGGTTTCTCGCCCAGGATGAGCATCCGCCAAGGAGTCGAATCGCCGGCCTTCAGAGACCCGATCGGATCGTGGCGCTGGTTGGGGCGGTCCGTGTTGGACGTGTTGCCGCCCAGTGCGCTGACCAAGGCCCCGGGCACGCCCGGCAGCGGCGAGAGCAGCATCCGTGGAGAGGTGTGATTGGCGGCGTCGGACAGGCTGGCGAACACGCCGCAGGCATACTCGAGCGTCAACGGGCGCTCACAGAAGGGCCGGATCGCCCCGGTCCCAACCCGCTGGTATTCGCCCTCCGTGCCATGCGATTCGTATCCGAAGGTGTCGTCGGGAAGACGGAACTCCGTCCTCTCCCCTGTGAACACGAGCTCCCGGGCGTCCTGCTGGGGGAAGGCATAGCGCAGGGCCGCCCCCTCGTTGTAGGCCCGGAAGGTCAAGCGGAGCAGGGCGCCTGAGGCGTGTTGGAGGTCCACGTTCAGTTCGCGGTGGCAGTCCTGCACGACTCGACGCTCTCCCAACGGGTGGATCCACTGCCCCTGCCGCTCGCTCGTGGATGCGGCCGCGAGGGTGAAGCCCCCTGTGAGGTTGGGCTCAAGGCCGAGGCGTGACTCCAGAACGACCGGCTTGCCCAGGTAGTCGATCCGGTATGCAGGCGCCCCGCCTGTCTGCATCAGGAAGCGGATCACCACCTTTCCGTCCGGAGACTCGATTCGGTTCTCTCCGCAGGCCGCCAGGGTTGGGGCCAACACCAGGGTCACGCAGAGCTGGATACGCATGGTTCCTACTTCTGGATCACGGCCCGGCCTGTGGCCACGTCCAGGGTCCACTCCTTGGGCTCGGGCAGCCGGAGGCCGCCGTCGCCGATCTCCAGGGGCATCCAGAGGTAGCGGGAGTCCCACTGGGTCTGGGGTCTCCACATGTCGCCCATGAAGATCACGGTGGTGGCCTCTGTGCCGACCACCTTGAGCATCATGGTGGATTGGGAGCCGTAGGTGTTGGTCTCGGGCGGGGCGATGTCCTTGAACTCGGACCACGGTCCCTCCAGGGACTTGGCTGTGGCGAACTTGTTCGGGTTGGGCCGCCAGCCTGTGAGCGCGGAGCCGATGGCGTAGTACAGGCCCTGGTAGTGGACCACGGCCCCGCCCTCCAGGGGCGCCCGGATCAGGCACACGTCCTTCTCGACGTCCAGGTAGTCCTCGGACAGCTTGGCGATGTGGAAGCCCTTGGCGGGCCGGTCCTCGAAGATCAGATAGGCCGTGCCGTCGTCGTCGACGAACTGCCCGATGTCCCGGCTCTCGCACCCCAGGGGTCGGAAGCTCTTGAGGAACACGTAGTCCCCGTCCACTGTGTCGCAGGTCGCCACGCCCACACGGGCCAGGGCATACCGGCCGTCGTCCAGGTGCATGTACATGACGTACTTGCGGGTCTTGGCGTTGTAGTACACCTTGGGCCGCTCCAGGACAAAGCCCCGCCCTGCCACCTCTTCCGGGGGCGCGAACGAGATCCGTTTTCGGAAGGTCCACTGGGCCAGGTCCTTGGAGCTGTAGCAGGCGACGTGGCGGTACCCGCGATCGAGCCCCTGCGAACGGTCCTCGCCGAACCAGTAGTAGGTGTCGTCCAGCTTCAGGATGCCCCCGCCGTGGGCCTGCACGTGGTTGCCCCGGTCGTCCGGCCAGATCTCGCCGGGCCGGATGGTCTGGGGCGCAGCCCAGGCCTGTGCGGCCCAACACGAGGACAACACCCATGCAAGGAGGGCTCTTCCATGGTCTCTGTAGTGCATACGGGGCCTTTCGCTAGGTCGTCTTTCGCGTGACATGGATCTCCGAGTCAATGCCTGGCCCACCGGTCGAACAAGGTGATCACCGGAAGGGCGTTACCCTGGTCATCAAAGAAACCCCGGCTCCGGAGTCCTCCGGTGACTGCGGGCTCCCACCAGAACACACCGATCCCCCGATGGTTGGGCGTGGCCAGCACGAGGCGGTGGACCTCCTCCAGGAACTGCCTCTGCCCATCTGGGGTCTCCGGGAAGGGGGCCTGCTTGTTCCTGTACTCGGCGGGCCTCCAGTTGTAGGCCACCTCCACGAGGAGGATGTCCTTGTCGTAGTGCGTGGCCATGAAGATCAGGTTCTCCCGCAGGTCCAGGAGGCTTCCGTGCCACCAGGGGTAGTAGGACTGTCCGATCACGTCGTAGTCCACTGCATAGGAGTTCAGCCTGTCGAAGTAGGCCTTGGTGGCCTCCTTGTCCCCGCCCTTGTCGATGTGGATCATGATCCGGGGAGGCTCCGCATCGCCCCGACCGGCCTCTACGCCGGCAATCCCGGCCTTGAGCAACTCCGCGAACCGGTCCCAGTTGTCCGGCAGCCTGCCATCCGGCCAGAGCATGCCGGGTGTGATCTCATTTCCGATCTGCACCATGTCGGGCATGGCGTTGGCGTCGCGAAACGACCGGAGGGTGTCCCGGGTGTACTCGTTCACGGCTTGTACCAGCTCGGCGTGGGACTTGCCCTGCCAGGCCTTGGGGATGAACTGCTTGCCCGGGTCCGCCCAGGTGTCGGAGTAGTGATAGTTCAGCAGGAACCTGTAGCCCAACCTCTTGGCCTGTGCGGCCAGGGCGATTGTGTAGTCCAGGTTGTTGGGTAGTTGGGTCGGTGTGTGGAACAGCCTCAGTCGGATCCAGTTGTACCCGTGGTCCTTGAAGATCTGTAGGCCCGGCTTGGCCTCGTTCGCGTCCTTGAAGACCGTGCCCAGGTCCTCGGCCTGTTTGAGGAAGGACAGGTCCGCCCCCATGGCGTACTCCGCAGATCGGGCGGGCCTGACCAGGGCGGATCCGCCCAGGATCAGACAGGCCGTGAGGGTCAGACCCAGGATCAGAGGGGGCCTTGTTTCTCGGGCATGCGCAAGCCGACGGCGGGACATGGTTCTTCTCCGGACCAGGTGTCTTCCTGTTGCCCGGGCCGACCCCCGGGCACGAGCCGGGGCGGTCCTCCCGGGCTGCACCGTCTTGTACAGGATCCGTGCCCTGGGTGCAAGGGGATGCCGCGAGCCGGGCGCAAGGACAAGGGGCCCGGGTCAAGCGACCCGGGCCCCTGTGTAAGGCGTGTTGCGACGGAAGCCGGGGCCTGGCCAAGGACTCGGCCTTGCCTCGACCCCGGCGCAAGACTAGCGGGCTCCGGCCAGGTAGAGGACCTCGCCCGCAGAGAGCACGCGGCGGTAGATACGGAACTCATCCAGCGTGGCGGTAAGGTACCCGTCCGCCGCGTACTGGGAGCGACCCAGCCAGTTCTGCGGGGTCTGTCCCAGGTCCGCTGGCAGTGTGGCCGTGGCATTCGTGGCCACGACCTCACCGTCCAGGTACAGCTGGATGGTCCGGGCCGCCCCGTCGATCACCACAGCCATGTGGTGCCAGCCCGTCAGGTCCCTGGCCGGACTGGTGACCGTAGACTCCGCGGCTCCGCCCGTGGTTTTAGAGATGGCAAATCGCACGACCCCGCTCGTGCCCGCGCTTGGGGTCAGGAACATGTACCCTGCGGTGTCGCTGGTGCCGAAGTCAAAGACCCGCTCCCAGGCCCCGGCGTTGGCCGCGTCCACGTTCACCCAGGTCGCCACGGTCGCACTGGTCAGGGTGCTGATCAGGCTGCCGATCGGCAGGTCCACGTAGTCGTTGACCCCGTCGAACCGGATCCCCTGGCCCATGCCGGACTGGGACTCCACGTAGGTCGGGTCGTTTACGGCCGTGCCATGGTAGGTGCCTGCGCTGTCCCTCGCGTCACCCGTAAAGGTGTAGTAGGCCGCAAGGCCCGTGGTCCCCGGATCCGTGGGCACCGGCACCGGAGGGGCCTCCCGGTACAGCCGGATATCGTCGATGAGGAGCTTCCCACTGCCCGAGCCGGACACGCCAAGGGTCAGGGACTGGACTGCCTGCAGGCCGGGCACGCCGGTCAGGTCGATGTTCCACTGCGTCCACAGGGCCTTGGCGATCGCGCTGGCGTTTCCGCTGTAGGAGACCTTGGTGTTGTTGATCTTGACGTACACCTGTCCGGCCCCGTTGGCCGGATCGCCGCGGAAGAACAGGACCAGTGTCTTGATCCCGCCCGCAGTCCAATCCTGGGCCGCGCTGAAGGTCCGTGTGGCCTCGGAATCCCCCGTATACCCCAGCGGCATGGCCTGCCTGCCGCTGTGCACGAGGGTCCGCTCCGCATAGGGTGGGTTGTCGTTCCCCACGACCGAGCCGGTGCCATTGCCGCTGTAGGCGGTCACACCACAGTCCACATTCTCGCTGTTGCCGGCGCCGCCCTTCCACACGTAATAGACCCGGCTGCAGACATCGTTGTAGGCCTCGAAGTCGTCGACCACCAGGTACTCCGGCGTGGAGAAGCTCCACACAGGGCCTTCCCAGACAGCGGGGGTCGCGGTCTCGTTGACCTCGTCAACCCTCCAGTAGTAGGTCCTGCCGTATTCCGCGCCCAGGGTCTTCAAGGCCACCTCGTGCTCGGTCAGGGTCTTGGTCAGGGCCAGGGCGTTCGGGTCTGTGCCGAAGTAGACGTCATGCTTGGCCGCGGTCCGTCCCGGGCGCCAGTTCAGGGCGCTGCTGACGGAGACATTCGCGGCCCCGTCCAGGGGCTTGGGCTCTCGGGCGAGCACCGGGGCAGAGAGGAACCGGACCTCGGACAGGCCCCTCTGCTGCACCATGCCGCCCCAGTTGCTGTGGATGGTAAGCTTGACGAACCGGGCCGCCACCCCGCCGAAGTTCACGACGGTGTTGGCCACATAATCTGCCAGGCCGCTCGCCTGTGCGAACTCGGGGACATTGGCCAGAGGCGTCCAGGTCGACCCGTCCGTGCTGGTCTCCACGGTGACCTCCTTGGCCCCGTACCCGATGTCGGGCTCGGTGATCTGGTTGGAGTTCCAGACCCACATCTGGTGCAGCTTGTAGGCCTGATCGAACTCGTACTGGATCCAGGCCGGCTGCGGGGTCTTGCCGCTGAGCCACATGTCCGTCAGGATCGTGGAGTGTGCGTCGCCGGTGAGCCCGGAGCCGTTGATCGTCTTGGCCGGCCCGGTGTTGGCGTTGCTCGAACTGGAGGCCGTGGCCAGGATCGGGGTGACCGGATAGGCATAGGGCTCTGCAGTGAAGCTCCACAGGCCGCCCTTGAACACGGTGGCGTCAGGCGTGGCGTTGACCTCATCGACCCGCCAATAGTAGGTCTGGCCGTACGCGAACAGGCCTGCCGGGTCGTAGGTGTTCGCATCCTGGCCCGGGCCGACCAGCACGTTGCCGGGGTTGGCCACAGTGGCCGCGTTCACGTCCGCCGACACGGTGCCGAAGTAGACATCGTGCTTGGCCACACCGTCCGCAGGCTTCCAACTGAGGATCTCATCCACGGGCACGTCATCCGCGCCGCTGGCTGGGATCGGGGCGGAGGCCGACTTGCCCCCGGACTTGATCGAGGGACCCTCCACACGGAAGTCGTCCCAGGCTACGTATCCGGTGTTGGTGCTGTACATGCATTGGGCCAGTCCGACCTGCAGGGTCAATCCGTCCATGTCGTCCCGCGTGATCGTGCCGTCGTTGCCTCCTACGGTCGTCCACGTCACCCCATCCGTGCTCCTGCGGAACGTGAAGACATTGCCCACACGCTGGATCTGGAGGTACGTGGCGCAGTTGAACCCGTCGTTCGTCGCGCCCTGTTCCTGCTCTCCCCCATTGTTGATGTTCCGACGGAGGTTGCCGCTCCAGGTCGGGAAGTAGTGCATGCAGACCGCGTCCTCACCCGCGCCCGCATCGTCCAGATTGGCGACCCGGGCCATCAAGAAGGAATCCGCGTGCGTGGTCCGGCCGCTGGCGCTGCCCGGCATCCCGGGAAAGTCGGCGACCCGGACCGTGGCGATGAAATCCCCTGCCACGAGCTTGTACACGAACGGCCCCCGTGGATTGAACGCGCCCTCCCAGAAGCTGTTGGCGGATTCCATGTACAGCGAACCCGGCCGGTCCTGTGAGGCGTTGAGCTTGTTCACGGTCGCACCGTCCAACTCGGTCAGGAACCCGTCCCAGCCGGGTGCAACTCCTGCGGTGAGGTAGTCCCTAGGGGCATCAAATCCATCGGTCCAGACGTCTGCGTGCAACGCAGCGCCCAGAAGGGCCAGAGATACGGCCACGCCCTGAATCACTCTCTTACGCATGACTATCCTCCTAAGCAAGAAGACCCACGTCAGCACGCTCTGGCCACACGCCACAGCCGCCCCTCCTTGGCCCACTCCCAGAAGACCTGTCGATCGCTCCGTTCTCCTGGCTTGGTGCAGACTTACACCCCGCTGTATGCCTATTGAATCGGCCTGGTCGACCTCCTTCCTTCACACCAACTCACCACCTGGATGCGATTTGAATGGCTGATTTTGTGCCATTGCATAGCATGCCCGAAAAAGGCCTGTTTGTCTAGGCGCGTTTCGAAGAAACCGCTTGATTTTCGGCACAAGTCACCCTGGCCCGCAGGCCCGCGTTGGACAGCGTCCACCCCCCTCGTATAGAATGCAGCGTCCGATTTCCCCGGGCCCAGACGGTGCCGACTGGCGGCGCGGAGCGGACCGGATCTGGTATTGAGGAGTCTCATGAACCACACGCGCATGCCCATTCCACTGACCTGCTTGTCCCTGCTGGCCTGGTCCGGTCTGCTCCTGGCAGAGCCGGTTGCCATCCGCATCGACGCGGCCAGACCTGGCCCTGCCGTGCACCCTCGCATGGTGGGGATCTTCCTGGAGGAGATCAACCACGGCGTGGACGGGGGACTATACGGCGAGTTGATCCGCAACCGCGGGTTCGAGGACTCGCGCCCGCCCGAGGGGTACACCCTCAGGCAGGGCAGGTGGGTGGATGCACGGGGCTTCGACTCCGGATTCACCCGATACGGGTACACCACCGACGGTGTGCCGTTCTGGACCCTGGTCCAGGAAGGCCAGGCCAAGGGCTCCATGCACCTGGAGACCTCGGGCGGGATCACGGCAGCGTCCGGCTATTGCCTGAGGGTCGACGTCAACGAGGCGGCAGGCGGCAGGATCGGTGTGGCCAATGAGGGTTTCTTCGGGATCGGTATCCGGAAGGGCGAGACCTACCGTCTGAGTTTCTACGCCCGTGGTGAGTGCACCCTGCAGGCGTATCTCGAAGACGCCCAGGGCCGCAGCGGCTCCAATACGATCCTGTTTCCCAGTCTCAGGGGGTCGTGGATTCCATTCGGCGGTGAGTTGACCGCCACCTGTACGGACAACAAGGCCCGACTGGTCATCCTCGGTCTGGACAAGGGGACGTTCTGGCTGGACTTCGTGTCGCTGTTCCCGAGCAAGACATGGAAGGACCGGCCCAACGGCCTGCGGCCCGACATCGCCCAGATGATTGCAGACCTGCGCCCGGGTTTCGTGCGGTTCCCAGGCGGGTGCGTGGTGGAGGGCGGGACCGTGGAGACGGCCTACGACTGGAAGCTCACAGTCGGCCCTGTGGAGGATCGCCCGGAGCGGTGGGGTCCGTGGAACTACCGAAGGACACACGGCATGGGGCTGTACGAGTGCCTCCAGTTCATTGAGGACATGGGGTCCGAGCCCCTGTGGGTCGGGTTCGCGGGCCAGACCTGCATCTTCCGCGAGCGGGAGGACGTGCCCATGGAGGAGATGGGTTGGGTGCGGGACAACTTCCTGGACATCGTGGAGTACGCCAACGGACCCATGGACTCCAAGTGGGGTGCGAAGCGGGCCCAGGCCGGGCATCCGGCCCCCTTTGGGCTGAGGATGATCGAGATCGGAAATGAGAACCAGGGCCCGGAGTACGGGCAGCGATACCGGTTCGTGTACGAGGCCATGAAGGTCAAGCACCCGGACCTGACCTACCTGGCGGACCTGTCCTGGACCAGCCGGGAGTCGCTCGGGGATGCCGTCTTCGACATCGAGGACCGCCACTACTACAACCCCCCGCGTTGGTTCCTGGCCAGGTTCAACGAATACGACGGTCGGGATCGCAGGCTCCCGCCCCTGTACCTGGGAGAGGTGGCCGTGACCAGCCAGGAGGGCGGTCCCCTGCGGGGCAATCTGCAGGCCGCGCTGGCGGAGGGGGTGTTCCTCATGGGCTGCGAGCGGAACAGCGACGCGGTCCGCATGGTCTCCTACGCCCCGCTCCTGGGTCACGTGGAGGGCCGCACGGAGCTGACCAATGCCCCGCCTCCCTGGCACGCGATGATCTACTTTGACGGCACGCGGGTCTTCGGGACCGTGTCGTACTATTTGTGGAAGCTGTTCGGTACGAACCTCCCCTCGCACACCGTGCGTACAGACGTGACCTTCCCGGAGGCCCGGCCCGTGGTGGTGGCCGGCCAGATCGGTGTGGGCACCTGGGACGCGACCGCGGAGTTCAAGGACATCCGCGTGGAGCGCGCGGGCCAGGTCCTGTACAGCTCCGCGGACCAGGGGATTGCGGGCTGGCGCCCGGACCGGGGCCGATGGGCGGTGGAGGACGGGGTGTACCGCCAGACCCGGCAGGGCCAGGGCTTCAGCTTCCTCGGCGACGAGACCTGGGCCGACTACGCCCTCACGCTCAAGGCCCGCAAGCTCAGCGGAGGCGAGGGATTCCTCATCGTGTTCGGGCGCAGGGGCGGGGACCGGACCTGGTGGAACCTCGGGGGCTGGGGCAACACCCAGCACGCCATCGAGCACAATCAGGACCCGGTGGGCGAGCCGGTCCGCGGCCGGATCGAGGAGAACCGGTGGTACGATATCCGGGTGGAGCTCCAGGGTTCGCGCATACGCTGCTCCCTGGACGGCCGGCTCATCCACGATGCGAACCTGCCTGCGGAACAGAAGGTCTTTGCCGTGGCCGGGCCAGACCAGGCCGCGGGCGGCCTGATCCTCAAGGCCATCAACACCTCGGCCGAGCCCGTGTCCGCCCACGTGGCGATCTCCGGCGTGCAGGCCGTGGGGCCCCAGGCCCAGGTAGTGACCCTCAGCGCAGCATCGCCCATGGAGAACAACTCCCTGGACGAGCCGCACAAGGTCGTGCCGCACACGACAACCCTGGCCGTCCCGGGTCCAGGATGCACCCTGGAACTGAGGCCCTACTCGTTCACGATCGTCCGATTCAAGACCGGATCGGGCCCGTCCTCAGACGGGGCCAGGCCGGCGATCATGCCCATAGACCCGCCCGAGCAGGGGTTCTTCGCCAAGCGTCTGGACTTCCAGGGCATCCCGATCAAGGCACCCAAGGAGGTCGTGGACGAGGCCTTGTTCGAGGCCTACGACCGCCTGGCCACGATGATGGCGAACCTACCCCATGTGCCTGCGAACCTGGCCGCCGCGGGCGCGGAGCTGCACATCATCGGCAGGGACCAGGTCACTACGGACCTGCCCGAGTGGCGGCACGACAAGGGCAAGCCCATCGCCGAGTACAACGGCCTGACCCGGGACCAGAGGACCCGCGGCATGGGCGGGCTCCTGACCTCGTGCGGAGAGGAGAACCTCCTGAGGTTGGAGAACGACCGGTACCGGGGCCGGGACATCTGCGTGCACGAGTTCAGCCACAACATCCTCCAGTACGGTGTGCCCAGGAAGGTCCGGCAGAGGTTCGAAGAACAGCGCAAGCGGTCGCTCGCCGCAGGCCTGTGGGTGAGGTCCTATGCAGGCAGCAACGTCCACGAGTTCTTTGCGGAGCTGGCCATGTGGTACTTCGGGACCCGCGGCGACCTGTCCATGCAGGGCAAGAAGCCGGGCCCAGGCCGGGACGGCTTGAAGGAGTATGACCCCGAGGCCTTTGCCCTGCTGGACGAGTTCTGGAGCGGCCGGATGCCGGTCCTCAGGCTGGAGCGGGGCCGCAACCGCAGAGGACCTGCCCAGGAGGACCAGGACAACGACTGAAAGGAGTCCCCGATGAGATCGATGCACCAAGTGAAGGAACTTCTCCAGGCCGCACTGGGGTGGGGGGCGTTCGCGGCGGGCGCAGCCATGATCGCGGGTTGCGGCGGGGGCGGGCCGAGCTCCAAGACCGTGACTGCGGCCCCTTCGCCCGCGCCCATTGTCCTTGAGGCCGCGCGTCCGCTGCCCCTATCGGCCGTTCGCCTGACCGGCGGTCCGCTCAAGCACGCCCAGGACCTGGACGCCCGGTACCTGCTCGAGCTGGAACCCGACCGCATGATGGCCGGGTACCGGGCCCGCGCGGGCCTGGAGCCCAAGGCCGAGGGGTATGGCGGGTGGGATGCGGTCCAGTCCAGGCAACTGACCGGCCACATCGCAGGGCACTACCTCTCTGCGGTGAGCCTCCTGTACGCCGCCACCGGGGACGCGAGGTTCAAGGACCGTGCGGACTATCTGGTCCGGGAGATGAAGGAGGTCCAGGATCGGCACGGGGACGGGTACCTGGGTGCGGTGCTGGGCACACAGGGGTCGCAGCGGGGCGGCGGCCCGAATGCCGACGCGAACTCCGCGGGAGCCCAGGCCCAGATCCCGGGGGTCGTGCTGGACAAGGACGGCCAGCCCCTCAGGGACAACCGCGGGAACGTGTTGATCCACGGCAAGGAGCTCTTCAACCAGCTCTCACGCGGGGTGATCCGGTCCGGTGGATTCGACCTGAACGGCATGTGGTCGCCCTGGTACACCCTGCACAAGACCTATGCAGGCCTGCGGGACGCCTATCGCTACACAGGCAACCGGACGGCCCTGGAGGTGGAGGTCCGGTTTGCCGAGTGGGCTCAACGGATCCTCTCGCCGCTCACGGATACCCAGATCCAGCAGATGTTGAACACCGAGTTCGGCGGCATGAACGAGGTCTTCGTGGACCTGTACGCGGACACCGGGGACCCGCGGTGGCTGGACCTGTCCTACACGTTCGAGCACAGGCGATTCACGGAGCCGCTGCAACGCCACCAGAACAGGCTTGCGGGACAGCACGCCAACACCGCGATCCCCAAGGTCATCGGCTCCGCGGACCGGTTCGTGTGCACGGGCCGGGGCGCGGACCTCATGGCCGCCGGCTTCTTCTGGGACGAGGTCGTGCAGCACCACACCTTCGCCACGGGCGGACACGGGCAGGTCGAGAACTTCCCTGTGCGCGACCAGTTGAGCCGCGCGATCGACCAGGCCGCGAATCAGCGGACTGCAGAGAGCTGCAACGTCTACAATATGCTCAAGCTTACCCGCCGGCTCTTTGCCCTCCACCCGGACCCCCACTATGCGGACTTCCAGGAACGGGCCCTGTTCAACCACGTCCTGGCCTCCATGGACCCCAACGACGGGCGCACGAGCTACATGGTCCCGGTCGGCCAGGGCGTGCGCCAGGAGGTCCAGGACCTGTTCGAGGACTTCACCTGCTGCGTCGGGTCCGGCATGGAGAGCCACGCCCTCCACGGGGATGGGATCTACTATGAATCAGGGGACACCCTGTTCGTGAATCTCTACGCCCCCTCCACGGCCGAATGGGCCTCACGGGGCGTGAGACTGGAGGTGGCCACGGACCTGCCCGAAGGCGACTCGGCGAGGCTCACGCTGACCCTGCATGCGCCCAGGTCGCTCACCCTGGCCCTGCGCAGGCCCTTCTGGGCGGGCAGCGGCTTTGCGGTCCGCATCAACGGCGAGGTCCAGGCCGATCCCTCACCCCCGGTCGCGCAGGGCGGTCCTGGGGCCCGGGGTGCTGGGGCGGCCGGTGCGCGGGGCGGCCGAGGCCGAGGTCAAGGCCGGGCTCAGGCGGCCCCTCCGGTGAGCTCTTACCTCAAGCTGACACGCATCTGGAAGACGGGCGACACAGTGGAGTTGACCCTGCCCAAGTCGCTCCGCCTTGAGCCCACACCGGATGACCCGAACCGTGTGGCCATCCTGTACGGTCCCCTGGTGTTGGCCGGCGACCTGGGAGAG
>JAGOQT010000436.1 GCA_018007255.1 Phycisphaerae bacterium
GCCCCCTCCCCCCGGTCGTCACTCCCCCCCCCTGCGGCCACGCCCGAACCCCCGGGCATGCCGCCCGACCCGGTCATGCGGTCCGTGTCCACGCCCGCGTCTTTCAGCCTGCCCAGGACGTGGGCAACCCTTGCCTCGTACAGATCCCCGTCCCCCTCGGCCCCCTGGATCTGCAGTGCGCCCGGGTACTCCCTGAAGTGCCTCGCCAACACGGCCAGGTCCCGCTGTCCCAACTCGTTCAGCGAGTCCGCGTTGCTCACGAAGTGATAGGGGTACAGGGTGTGCTGGGCCAGGATCGCGTTCTCGATGCCGATGTCGTTCAAGGTCCTCACCAGCTCGGTATCCAGGTTGACATCCGGGTCATTCACGGGCTGCTGCTCCGCTTCGCATCCGGCCAACCACCCACAGATCAGGCAAACGGCCACTCCATAGCACAGTCTCATACACGGTCTCCTTGTGTTGGTCTCCTGTAGGGCTCGTGAATCGCCGCTTACTGCAGCGATCCCATCGTCCGTATGATGTGGATCATGGCCGGCCCCAGGGCCACGACCATGATGGCCGGGAAGATGAACAGGGCCATGGGGAATAACAACTTCATGGGCATCTTCTCCGCCTCCTCCTCTGCGTGGAGGTGGCGTTCGTCCCGCATCCAGTCGGCAAACTCCTTGAGCGCAACCGCCACACTGGTCCCGAAACGCTCGCTCTGCACCAGGATCGCGGCCAGCGAGGACAACTGCTCCGCACCCGTGCGAGCGGCCATGTTCCTCATGGCCTCCGTCCGGCTCGCGCCCAGGTGCATCTCGAAGTTGCACAGGTCCATGGCGTTGCCCAGCACAGGGCTGACCTGATCGATGTCTTCGGCCACCATGTTCCAGGCCGTGTCCAGTCCCATGCCAGAGGACACGCAGATCTCCAGCAGGTCGATCGCATCCGGCAGGTGTCTGCGGATCTCGTCCTGCCTCTGCCTCTCCCGTGAGCGCACCACGAAATTGGGCAGGAAGAACGGGATGACGCCCCCGAGCGACACCCATAGGACCTTCTTCGCTGCGGTCGCCTCCAGGGGCAGGACCAGGAAGGCCGCGACCGTGACGCCCGCTGCAAGGAGGACCATCTTGACCCCTGTGTACACGGCGGGCGCAGCGCGGCTCATGTACCCTGCGCGGATCAACTGCTCGCCCAGGTTCGTGCTGGCTCGGCCGTGGGAGGCGTAGTTGCCCACCCGCTCGACGAACTTCAGGAACCGGGAGTTCTTGAACGGCGACTCCCGCACCGGCTCGCCCCGCCCGCCCTCCAGCCTGGCAGCAGCGGCCCTCCTCCGCTGCTCGCGCACCACCAGCACGATCACGCCCGTGAACATGATCAAGACGAACACGATCACGCCGATCAGGATCTCCGGCCTCAGGGGGCCTGCGCCCGCGTTCTGTATCCATTCCCTCAGCATAGAGACCCCTGCCTAGTACTTGAGCTTGGAGAGCCTGGCCATGACCCATGCGCCAAGCACCATGTTGACGACGGTGACCGCCAGCAAAACCTTGCCCACGACCGTGTTGTACATGACCTCGACATAGTCGGGAGAGGAGATGTTCATGAAGACAAAGAGCAAGATGGGTACAGCCAGCAGTGTGTTCCGGTTCATGCGAGACGAGGCGGTCAGGACACGGATCTTGCGGCTCAAGCGGGTGCGGACACGCACCACAGCAGCCAGGCTGTCCATCACGTCCGCCAGGTTGCCGCCGCTGGTCATCTGGATGCTCACCGCTGTGGCGAAGAGCTTGAGGTCCGTGCTGTTTGCCCTGTCCGCGATCTGGCGGATCGAGTCCCTCAGGTCCATGCCCAGGGCCTGGCCCTGGCAGATCTCCCCGAAGATCACGCCCACGGGCTCCGGGATCTCCTCCGCGATCGCCTGAAATGCCCCGACCAGGGGGTGGCCCGCGCGCAGGGCCCTGGCCGCGATCCCAAGGGACTCCACGAACTGTCTCTCGAATCGGGCGATCCGCGAGTTGACCCGTTGCTTGGTCACGAACCAGAACACGGCCAACACGCCGCAGAAGACCGTCGCCCCCACCCAGACACCGAACCCCAGGACCAGCACGAGCACGCCAGCCAGGGCAGCGACCGCCACCACGCCAAAGAGCAGGACGCCGACAGGGGTCTTCCACCCCGCCTCATGGAAGAGCCGTGCCAGGCGCTGGCCGAGTGTCTCTTTCTTGTGCGGGGCCACGTGGCCCCTTCTCGACTGGTACTCGTCCCTCCACAACTGGAGCATGTCTGTGGCGCGGGCATCCGCGTCCAGGCCCACGCCCAGGCGCTGCTTGAGGCGCTTGCGGCGCCGTGCATACTGGATCATCCAGAACAGGATACAAACGGTCCAGACCGAGAAGACCAGGACGAAGATCGAGACCATCAAGACCGTATTGAGAAACTGCTGTGAGTTCATGTGCGTCCTCGCCGGTCCATCAGCATTGCGGCAGTCTCAAGGGACTCATAGCCATGACCTCTTCTTGGGTTGGGGCTCGGGGGCCGGGGCCTCAGCGGCCTTCCGGTCCTCGCGCGGCTTCGGGGGCGCAAGGACCCTGCGCTGGAACATGTCCGGCGGCATCTCCACGCCATAGGCCTTGAGCCGGTTCACGAGGTTGGGCCGGACTCCGCAGACCTCGAAGTCCCCGTACGCGTTGCCCTTCTCATCCACGCCCTTCTGGTTGTAGTGAACAGGTCGTGCAGGCAGATCACGTCGCCC
>JAGOQT010000088.1 GCA_018007255.1 Phycisphaerae bacterium
ATCCTAGATACGTACCCATACATTGTACTGGAGCAGGCCTCCGCGGGGGATGAGGAAAAACCACCTTCGTCGACCCAAGGCGAAGGAATGCCCCCGAGGGTGCAGGTGCGGATCTGGCGTGGCCGCAGGTCCTGACCGCCGAATCGTTGACCGCAGGTCACCTGGGGTCGGGCCAGCAGGACCTGAGCCTGTCCAGGGCCTCGTCGATGTCTCCGGCCTGGATCCCGTGGTGTGTGACCACACGGATCCTGCGGGGGCCCACGGCCAGGACCCTCACGCCCCTGGCCTCCAGCCTTGCGGCCAGTTCCTGAGCGGTCAGGGGCCCGTCCTTGACCTCGAAGTACACCAGGTTGGTCTCCACGGTCTCCGGCTCCACGAACAGGCCCTGGATCTGGGCGATCCCCTGCGCGAGCCTGCGGGCCAGGGCATGGTCCTCTGCAAGGCGGTCCACCATGTGCTCCAGGGCCACGATCCCTGCGGCCGCGATCACACCGCACTGGCGCATCCCTCCCCCGACCATCTTGCGGACCCGCCTGGCCCGGGCCACAAACTCCCTGGGACCGCAGACCAGGGATCCCACGGGCCCGGCAAGCCCCTTGGACAGGCAGAAGCCAACGGAGTCCACGGCCGCTGTGAGGTCCCGCACGTCCACGCCCAGGGCCACGGCCGCATTGAAGACCCGGGCCCCATCCAGGTGGACCTTGAGGCCGTGCCTGTGGGCCAGGTCCACGACCTCCGCCATGTACCCAGGCCTCAAGACCCGGCCTCCGCACCGGTTGTGGGTGTTCTCCAGGCAGACCAGCCTGGACCTGGGGAAGTGGTCGTCTGCGGGCCGGATCGCGCCCTCGATCGCCTGCAGGCTGAGGGTCCCGTCCGGCTGGTTGGACACAGGGTGGGGATGGACCCCCCCCAGGGCCGCGATCCCGCCCGCCTCATACACGAAGGTGTGGCACTGGTCCCCCAGGATGGCCTCGTCGCCCCTTGCACAGTGGGTCAGGACGCAGACCAGATTGGCCATGGTCCCGCTGGGCACCAGCAGGGCGGCCTCCTGGCCTACCCTCTCGGCAGCCATGCGCTCCAGGCGGATCGTGGTCGGGTCCTCGCCGAACACGTCGTCCCCCAGGTCCGCCTCGGCCATGGCCTTGCGCATGGCCGGCGTGGGCAGGGTCACGGTGTCGCTTCTGAGGTCGATGGTCTTCATCCGGTTCGCTCCTTGTCTGTCCCAGCCGGCAAAAAACGTTTTCAAAAGGACTATACTACTGCGGCCCGCTCAGTTGTTGTATAGGGGACAATCGGTTGTCCTCAGGCAAGGAGACCTTCCATGCTGGACGACAAGCTCTTGATCTGGCAGTTCAACCGGGGCCGACCAGAGGCCCTGCACCGGATCTATGAGAGGTACAAACACGACCTGGTCACCCTGGCTGCGTCCCTGCTGGCGGACCTGGACCTGGCCGAGGATGTGGTCCACGACGTGTTCGTGGGATTCATCCGGTCCTCGGGCCGGTTCCAGTTGACCGGCAGCCTCAAGGGCTACCTGTGCACCTGTGTGGCCCATGCCGCACGCAACTGCAGCAAGGCCGAGAGACGGCGGCGCCACGGGCAGATCGAGGACGCAGATCCCCCTGGCCTGGGGGCCCCGAGTCCTGCCGCACAGGTGGTGTTGGACGAGGAGTTCAAACGCCTCTGGCAGGCCCTGGACGCACTGCCCTACGAGCAGAGGGAGGTCCTGGTCCTGCGTGTGTACGGCGGCCTGACCTTTGCCGCCATCGCGGCCCAGCAGGACGTATCGATCTACACGGCCCAGGGGCGTTACCGGTACGCACTGGACAAGATGCGGTCTCTGCTGATGCAGGACAAACCCAAGACCCTGAGGCTGTTCCCTGAGGTCTCCGCTTAGACTCCCGGGAGGATTACCATGAAGACCGACAAGAACACGCTCCAGTCCATGAAGTCCCTGAGACTCAAGGCCAGCTCCAGGCTCGACCACCGCGTGCACTCGGGGATCGACAGGGCCCTGGCCGAGGCCCGACAAACCCTCAAGGTTCCGGTGGAACCCAATCGAAGGAGAACCCTCATGAAGAGCCCCATGACCAAGATCGCGGCGGCCGCCATTGTGGTCATAGCCGCCACAGCCGGCATCCTGTCCATCGGAGGCGGCAGGCCCGCCTTTGCCAAGGTGGTCGAGCCCCTCCTCAAGGCCCGCACCGTGGTCTTCGACTTCATCGTCGGGGACGAGGCCGCAGGCCCGGTGGTCCACGACATCGTCGTCGGGAATCGCATGCGGCGGACCCTGTCCAATCTGCCGCTGGTCATGATCCTCGACCTGGACAGCGGCAAGATGATGACCCTGGAATCCCAGGGCAAGACCGCCCTGATCGTGGACATTGCGGGACAGACTACACAGGGCACCGAGAATATCCTCAAGCTGGTTCGGGACGTCGTGCAGCAGATTGTCGATCACCCTCAGGAGGTGCAGGACCTGGGCGAGCGAGAGATCGACGGGCGCGACACCGTTGGCTTTCAGATCCAGAATCCCACGGAGAGGCTCCAGATCTGGGCCGATCTGAAGACCGCCACGCCGGTCCGCATAGAGCTCCAAGGCCATCAGTCCGTAGTGACCCTCAAGAACATCGAGTTCGACGTCCCTGTGGACGAATCCCTGGTCAGCATGGACGTGCCCGCAGGTTATACCGCGAAAGACGCGGGCATGAAGATGGGCGATTTCACGGAGGAAGACCTCATTGTCGGCCTCCGCGTCTGGGCCCAGGTCGTCAACGACGGCGTCTTCCCCGACACGGTCAGCGCAGCGGCGTGCATGGAGCAGATGCCCAAACTGGTGGAGAAGATGGGGCAATTGAACCTGCCGGAGGACGAGGGGGCGAAGCTCGGTATGGGCTACGGCAAGCTGTCGGGCTTCCTCATGGTGTTGGACTACCAGGGCGAGTGGCACTACGCGGGCAAGGGCGTGGCCTTCGGAGACGCCCAGACCGCGGTCTTCTGGTACAGAAAGGGAGACGCCAAGACCTATCGCGTCATCTACGGAGACCTGCACGTGGAGGACGTGGACCTGGATCGCATGCCGAAGTAGACAGACTCAGATGGCGCACCATCAGACTGAGGGGCGTCCGGTTTGAAGCCGGGCGCCCCTCGGTTGCTTCCTTTCCAGGGCCCATGCCATCCCCGTCATTGTCCGATTTCGCCTGGAGCCCACGTCTCTCCGCCTTCCTCAAGGGATGCCCCTTGTCCCGGGTTCCTGGACTCCAAGGCCTGCTCCAGCTCTGCAATCCGGGCGTCCTGCTCCTTGAGGGCCTCCACGAGCAGGGCCACGAGCCGGCTGTAATCCATAGACGAGGCGTCGCCGCCGTTGGCCTCGTAGTTCACGACCTCAGGCACCACCTTGCCGACCTCCTCCGCGATCAGGCCCATATCGTGGCGCCCGCCGTCCTTCCAGTCGAAGGTCACACCCCTGAGCTGCCGGACCTTGTCCATGGCCCGCTCGATGCTCTGCACGTTCGTCTTCCATCGCCCCGAGCTGTAGGTGCTCCAACTGTAGGCCAGGCCGCTGCCCGCCGAGCCGGCGGTGTTGGGCAGCTCCAGGCGATGGGTCGGCGAGGTGACGCCCAGACCCACCCTGCCCGTGCTGGTGATGTTCAGGGCGGGCGGAAGGACCATGATGCTCCCCAAGGTGAACATCCCGCTGGCCGCCTTGAGACTCCAGCCCCAAGGCAACATCGTGCCGCCCGTCCACTGGACATCCACCTCCGCGCTGCCGTCCTGGGGGTTGCTGAAGTAGGCCGCGATCTGCCTGCCCTCGCCCTGGTGGGTGGCCGTCAGGGACGCCGCAGACCAGGACGGACCCTGGCCTTCGATCAGGACATCCCCCAGAACGTGCAGCTTCTTGTCCGGCTCCGCAGTGCCGATCCCCACCTTGCCCGAGGGGATCGAGTGCATGTCCCCGCCGGAGACCAGCCAGTCGTTGTCCGGGCAGCAGAAGAGCCGCACGATGGAGTCGGTCTTCTCCAGGATCTGGACCCGGCTGCAGTACTGTTTGGGACACGCCCCTCCCCAGTAGAAGCCGTAGACCTCCACGGACTCGCCTTGGGCAAGCCCCAGGCCGTCTTGTAACAGACGTCCACAGTCCGGATCCCGACCAGGACCTGGTTGACGTCCTCCAGGACCTCGCCCACGGTCACCTCCACGAAGTAGTCTCCGTAGCAGACCGCCAGTGCGGTCTTCTCCTCTTGGGTCACCGTGCCCCTGAACCGGACCTGTCCGTTCTGGGCTTGGGCCTGCGCGGCAACGCACAACGCCCAGAGCACGACTGCAACGGCCTTCGTGGTGTTCATGGTTCCGCCCTTTCCCAATCGAGTGAACAGAGGACCCTTCACCGGCGGGGTTTCAGGAACAAGGCACGGCTCTCCGCGCCAAGGCAGACCGCCGGTGACCTGTCTGGGGACAGGATCAGGATCGGCCAAGGGCGATGCCCTACCCCGGCCGCCCACGATCCGCCCTTCCATTCGCGTGTTGGGTGGAGCGCATTGCGGACCCGTGCGCCGGGCCCACTCCGTTGCGCCGGACCGGTCTTCTACCGGGCCCTGTCTCGGACGCACGCCTCGATGTTGTTCCGGAGCCAGTCGCCGAAGAAGGTCACGAACGGCACGTAGCCGCCGAGGGCCATCTCTCCACGGGCCACGAAACCCGAGCCGTCCACGAATTGGCCCGTGATCTGCACGTCCAATCGTTGAGGGTCGCAGTCCTCCGCCAGGTTCGCGATCTCCTCGGCGTCATCCAAGTTGCACCACTTGAGACGGACGCAGCGATGGGGCCACCGGACGTCCACAGTGAGGGGATACTCACGGTCCAGGACCTTCAGCCTGAGGCTGCCGGCGTCCAAGTCTCTGGAAGGCGAAGAGGTCACGTCCGTGGGCAGGGAGAGATAGAAGTAGGCCTCATCGATCTCGGACACGGTCTTGGGGCTGTAGGAATCCGGGGTCATGGCCCACAGGTCCGCGGTCAAGGCCGCGTACTCCCACTTGAGCGTCGGGTACTCGCACGGGTGCACGAGCCACCACGTCTCATCGGTCCCGTTCTTGGACTCGCCATGGAGATCCCATCCCGCATCCGCGTAGAGCCCGGGCTGCTCCATCTGCCAGGTCTCGGCCCCGCGCAGCCCCAGCCTCGGGCCTGGAGCCCCGTCCACGGACCACCACAGGCTGCAGTCCCAGAGGCAGCCGGTGTACACCACCGAGGGCAGGGGGCTGTCATCTTTCCCTATGGCCCCGTACCCGATCACCGGATCCGTTGGAATCCGGACCGCGTAGCAGAAGCACACCTGTCCGGAGTTCGTGCCCACCAGGCCCCCCGCAGACGCAGTCCACGCTGCGGGCGAGATCTGCACGTGCCTGGCGTACGAATTGACCAGGCTCGCCCCCGGCCCGTTGTAGCCGGCCAGGCCCCCGCAGCTTACACTCCCGCCTATCCGGAGGTCCTGGGTGGCACACCTCTCGATCGTGGCCCCGGGTTCGTTCTGCCCGACAAGCCCCCCGCACACAGGACCATGGATCGAGACCTCGGACGGTCCGAACTGGGCGCAGCACTCGCTGATGATGCCCTCGTTCGAGCCCACCAGACCTCCGGCTACGCCTCCTGACTGGACGTTCCCTCCAATCACGCGGCACCGGTGGATCGTCCCGCAGAGCACACGGCCCGCCAGGCCTCCGGCGTGGGCCGATGTCCCTGCAAAGACCCCGCTCTGATCGCCACATTCGACGCAGCACCCCGAGACAGCGACCCAGTCATTGCTGTCCGCGCTGACCCGGCCGACCAAGGCGCCGACCTCCTGGTCCGCGGAGCCCGTGACCAGGGGGTTCCCGAGGTTCAGGTTCTGTATGGAGCCGTCTGCTCCCAGGACGCCGAAGAGCCCGGCTGCACTGCTGGTCTCGGCAGCGATCTGGACCCTGAGACTGAAGAGGGTGCGGCCCTTGCCGTCAAAGGACCCCGTGAAGGGCGTCGAGGGCAGCCCAATGGGCGCGGTCCAGGAGCGCCCCATCGTGATGTTGTCGTTCAAGACAAAGGCCCCTCCCCAGTCTGCCTGGGAATGGGCCAGCGCGAAGAGGTCTGCCTCCGACCCGATCACCCAGGGGGCAGCCGAGGTCCCCTCGCCTCCGCTGTATTTCCCGAACACGAGGCCCGTGACAGAAAACAGCAGGACGGCGATCCAGCCAATGCGAAGTGTCTTCCAAAGACCCATGGGCGTGCTCCTCATCATCGTCAAAGATCCCTACTCCAACTCCTCCATGCTGCGCCGCTTCCCTGTAGCACAGCCAGCCGATCCATGCGAATCCGCGTGACAGGCTATCCAGCACGGCGTCCGAAGTCAAGCGAATTCCTCGGAGGAACAGGTCTTGCCTGGGATGGGTGCGGCCCTGTACCATGCCCTGGCTGAATGGGAACAATGCGACGGATCTCCCTGTGGGCTGCGCTGGCCCTGATCGTGCTGCTCACGGTCCTGGCCGTGGTCGGGGCGTTTGCCGGGCCGGCCAGGGCCGAAGCCATGTTCAACTCCCTGCCCCTGTCTGTGTATTGGGCCGCGCTCGGGCTGGCCCTGGGCGCGGGCATTGCAGCGATCCCCCGTCTCCGCACCAATCCTGGACTGTTGCTGGTCCATGCAGGTTGTGTCCTCGTCCTGGGGGCAGCGGCGTGGGGGTCCGAGGCGGGGCATCGCTTGCAGCACAGGCTCTTCGGGACTGCGCGGATCCGCAGGGCCGAGATGGTCATCCTGGAGGGGACCCGCGAGGACCACGTGCGCCTGCCGGACGGACAGTTGAGGTCGCTTCCGTTTGCGCTGGCCTTGGACGACTTCCGGATCGAGATGCACCAGCCGGGAGTCCTCCTGATCGCCCTGCGGGGCGCACGGGACTCCGCGCCGCTCCGCAGGCTCCCCGCAGAGCCGGGCCGGGTCTGTGACCTGGGCTCGGGCCTGGGCCGGGTCGAGGTGGTGCGGACCTTCGAGCGATTCAGGATTGCCATGGATCCCAACAGGCCGGAGGCCTACGAGGATCCGAACGGGACGGCCAATCCCGCTGTGGAGGTCCGGGTCGTGCAGCCGGACGGCACCACGCAGAGAGAGTTTGTGTTCGAGCGGTTCCCGGAGCGGCATGGATCCCGTGGCGACCTGGCGATGTCCTACCAGAGGATGGTCAAGGACTACATCAGCCAGATCCAGGTCATGGCCGGGGGGCGGGTGGCGGCGGAGAAGGCCGTCGAGGTCAACCGGCCGCTCCACTTTGGCGGGTACGCCTTCTATCAGAGTTCGTACGGCCAGGACCCTGAGACCCGCCGGTTCTACACGGTCCTGACCGTGGTCTGTGACTGCGGGCTCGGTCTGGTGTACCTGGGCTATGGCGCCCTGGTGGCGGGACTGGCCTGGCACCTGTGGGGGGGCCGACTCCATCTGCAACGCCCGGTGAGGGTCGCTTGAGGTCATGGCTGCCAAGCTGACGATCCAAGGTCTTCTGATCTACCTGACCATGCTGATCTACGGGGCGGGTCTCGTGTCCGCACTCACGGGCAGACTCAGACTGGCCAACACATGCCTCAAGTTGGGGTTTGGGGCGGCCGTGATGAGCACGGCCTACCGATGGGTGGACTCGGGACACGTGCCTCTGCAGAACCTCTTCGAGGTCTTCCTGTGCCTGGGCATGCTGGCCTATCCGGTATCCTGGCTGTGCCGGAGAGTCCTGGGCGTGGACGGCGGCCAGGCCGCAGACATGGCCATCGGGATGGCCGTGCTGTTTCCTGCAGGGTTTGTGTTCGACGGCCGGACCCAGCCCCTGCCCCCCGCCCTGCAGAGCCCGCTCTTTGTCCCCCATGTCGCGCTCTACATGGTCTCGTACATGCTCATGGCCAGGGCGGCGTTCCACGCTGTGGGCTGCCTGGCAGGCCCGGCCCGCGGGGAGGATCTCGCGGCTCGGGAGCAGGCAACCTACAAGATGGTGTGTGCCGGGTTTCCCCTCCTGACCGCGGGCCTGGTCCTGGGCAGCGTTTGGGGGCAGCACGCTTGGGGAGACTGGTGGGGTTGGGACCCCAAGGAGCTGTGGTCCCTGGCCTCTTGGCTCGTGTACGCGGGGTACTTCCACTTCCGCCACCTGGTCGGAGCCCGTCCCGCGCGGACCAACAGCCTGTGGGTGATCGCCGGCATGATTGTGATCCTGATCACCCTGCTTTGGGTGAATCTCTCAAGGCTCTTCCCGGGCCTTCACAGCTACGCCACATAGCACGGATTGCCCCGTCCGGGGGCCGACTACTTGGGCAGGTCTCTGGGCCCGGTCTGCACCTTGCCGTCGGGCCCCGCTCCGTAGTCGAACGGCCACTTCGCAGCCAGCCTGCCAGGTGCAGCGGGTGTGCCCAACAGGGCGTGGTGCTCGGACAGCAAGGCTGCGACATCGCCCTTCTCGAGCGCCCTGCGCAGAGGCATGTCCGTCCCGCCAAGGGCCGGGGCGATGCACTTCTCCTCCACCTCCGCGACAACCGACACCCAGGCCTGCCTGGAGGGGCCGCTCAACACAGGATAGACCTTGGCCAGGTGCTGGATGACGTAGGAGTACAACTGGGCGAACCGTCCGGTGATCGCCGGGTTCTTACCATTCTCCGCAGCCACGGACGCACAGAGGAGCCTCAGGAGCGTGGTGTCGATCTGGGGCGGGTCCTGGACCTGGCCTCCAGCGTACTGGGCCAGCCTCAGATCCGCGACCTCCGTCAGGAGGGACAGGCCCTCGGCCGTGCCGAGCTGGGCTGCGAACTCCGCGACCGGCACCCAGGTGGCGGTGGAACCGGACCGGATCGACTGCTGCAACCGGGCGAGGATCTGGGCGCCGACGGGCCAGTCCCCCTGCTTGATCTTCGCCGCGACCGCGGGGTGGGTCACGACCTGCACGGCCCAGTACTGCAGGGCCCTGTTGGGATCCCCCAGGTAGGGCAAGGCCAGGTCCGCAAGGCCCGGATCCTGCAGGTCGCTGATGAGGACCAGCAGATTCAGGGTGACCTTGAACCTGCGATCCTCAGCGAGACCGGCGGCCTGCTGCAGACCGCTCTCAATGGACTTGCGGCAGGACTGCGAGAACTGCTGGACATACTGGGCCTGCATGCCCTTCTTGGTCGCCAATGCAGCGCGGGCCTTGGAGACCTGCGAGAAGTCCCTGGTCCGAACAATATCCCGGACCACAGCGGCCACGAATTCGTCGATCACCTGTAGGTCGCCCGGTTCCAGCACGGTCTTGCTGCGGGCCGCCTCAATCGGACGGGAATCGACCTGGGCCATGGCAGGACCGCCGAGGCACAGGGTGGACAGGGCAACCAGACAGACCAGGGCAGCGATTCTGAAGTCCATATTCACCTATAGGCCTATAACCCAAGACTCGCAATACAGAGATTACCTAGATTAACTCCATCTGAGCAGATTGTCAAGCCGATTCGGCCCTGGAGTCCAGCGAGGTCCACACTGGGAACGGTGCCCCCTTGTCCGTCCAATACTCCGCGTTCCCCCTTGACAGACCTGTCCACCCGCGGGATAATACTGGGCTGTTCTGAATTGCATGATGGGACAACGGACGTGTTCAAAAGACAGGGTCATCCCAGTTTGGAGTCTGCCAGACCGCATGCTGCCCGTGGCACGCCGGGCGCAAAGCGAAGGACCTGCGTGGCCCTGGCTGCCCTGATCCTGACGTCACCTCCGTCCTGAGAAGCCGCACGACCTAGACGTGTCCGAGGCCTTTCAGGGCGAACCCCTGAAAGGCCTCTTTGTTTGAGGGGTAACATGAATGGAATGAACATCGTGTGGGCCGTCCTTGCGGCCGTGACCTCGGGATGGAGCTCCGTGGTCGTCCGGATCGCCCGGGGCCGCAACCTGGAGAGCAGGTGAGCGGGGCTCCAATGGGCGCATGGGATATAGGGAATCGCATGGCCAGGCGTATGCAGAGCATCAAACCCTCGCTGATTCGGGAGGTCCTCAGGGTCACCCAAGACCCCAGCGTGATCTCCTTTGCCGGGGGACTGCCCAGCCCGGACCTCTTCGCCGTGGAGGAGATGTCCAGGGCCACGACCGCGGTCCTGCGTCAGGACGGGCGGTCCGCCCTGCAGTGCAGCCCGACCTCGGGCTACCCGCCGCTGCGGGAGTGGATCGCAGCCCACTGTCGGCGGCACTACGGCCTGCGTGTGGACGCGGACCAGATCCTCATCACCAGCGGCTCGCAACAGGGGCTGGACCTGATCGGCAAGGTCTTCGTGAATCCCTACGACCCGGTGGCCATCGAGCAGCCGGGCTATCTGGGGGCGATTCAAGTCCTGCGCATGCAGGAGGCCAGGATCTACTCGGTCCCCATGCTCGAGGACGGCCTGGACCTGGACTTGCTGGAGACCTGCCTGAACGGGGACGCGATCCGGCTCCTGTATACGAACCCCAACTTCCAGAATCCGTCCGGCCTGACTCACAGCCTGTCGAGCAGACGCAGACTCGTGGAGAGGATCCGAGACCGCGACGTAGTGGTCGTGGAGGACGATCCGTATGGCCTGCTCCGCTACGAGGGCGAGGATCTGCCCAGCCTGGCCAGCCTGTTGCCGGACAAGGTCCTGCTTCTGGGGTCCTTCTCCAAGGTGGTGGCACCCGGGCTCCGTCTGGGCTGGATCTGCGGCCCGGCCGAGGCCGTCGAGAGGCTGGCCCTCGCCAAGCAGGCGGCGGACCTGCACACAGGGACCTTGATCCAGAGGATACTGGCCCAGTACCTGGCGGACAACGACCTGGCCGCCCACGTGGCGATGCTTCGGCGGGTCTACCGACGGCGCCGGGACCTCATGCTGGATACCATGGAGAGGTTCCTGCCCGCGGAGGTGATCTGGTCCAGGCCTCAGGGGGGGATGTTCCTGTGGGCCGATCTGCCCGCCGGGGTCTCGTCCCTGACGCTCTTCGAGCGGGCCCTGAGACAGAAGGTGGCCGTGGTGCCCGGGACGCCGTTCTACGTGGAGGGCGGCGGGGAGTCCAACCTGAGGTTGAACTTCTCCAATGCCAGCGAATCGGACATCGAGACCGGAATCGCAAGACTGGGCGCAGCGATGCGGGAGTTGATGGAATAGAGAAGAAGAAAGAAGTAAGACATGAGAAGCAAGAGGTAGGAGACATAGAGACAGGAAGCAGACCTAGAACCGAGATTCAAGAAGTTTGTCTTGTCTTGCTTCTCACTTCTGGTCTGGGAAGACAGCTATGGAACGGATAGAAGGGATCTGCAAGCAGCGTGAACGGGCGCACGAAAGACTTCTGTCTTTGGACTCCAAGGTCTATAAGGCCTTCCTGGACATGGAGAAGGCCGCCTACTCGGATGGGGCCTTGCCCAAGAAGACCAAGGAGCTGATCGCTATCGGGATCTCGGTCGTGATGGACTGCCAGTCCTGCATGCAGTGGCACATCGACCAGGCGGCCAGGGCCGGGGCCTCGCAGCAGGAGATCCTGGAGGCCGTGGGGGTCGGCATCGAGATGGGGGCAGGACGGGTCACCGTATCGGCGAGGTTCGCCCTCGAGGTGATGGAGGCAGTGTACAACGGATCAGAACCCAGGACTCAGAACTCAGAACACGGAAGCCAGAAGACAGGAGTCACAAGACAGGAGTCAGAATGATGGAGGCCTTGGGTTTCTACATCTTAGACGTCTTTGCAGAGGACAAGTACGCGGGCAATCAACTGGCCGTCATCCCGAACGGCCAGGGCCTGTCCGGAGAGCGGATGCAGCGGATCACCAGGGAGTTCAACTTCTCGGAGACCACCTTCATCCTGTCCGGCAGGAAGGACAACGGCGGGTATGACGTTCGGATCTTCACTCCCGGGGAGGAGGTGCCCTTTGCAGGTCACCCCACGGTCGGCACGGCCTGGGCGATCCGCAACCTCCTGACCCTGGACCGGTCGGCTCAGATCCGGCTGAACCTCAAGGTCGGCCAGATCCCCGTGTCATTCGACGGTGACATCACATGGATGACGACCCAGGAGCCGGTCTTTGGCGAGACCCTGCCTCCAGCCTTGTTGGCCGAGGTACTGGGCGTGGATCGCAACGACCTGGACACCCGGTTCCCGATCCGCGTGGTCTCCACCGGACTACCGGCGGTACTGGTCCCCCTCAGGACCCTGGGGGCCGTTCAGCGGGCCCGGATCAGGATCGATCGCCTCCAAGACCTGGTCAAGACCCACGACATGGGCAAGGTGGTCCTGATCTTCTGCCCGGAAACCCTGTCGACAGAGAACCAGTTGCACGTCCGGGTCTTTGCCCCGCTCGTGGGTGTGCCCGAAGACCCGGACGTGCAACTGGTTCTCTGTCGACAGGGTTTCCGGGCAGAAGATCAGGACCACCT
>JAGOQT010000437.1 GCA_018007255.1 Phycisphaerae bacterium
CTTCTCGACCCTCCACACCAACGACGCGCCCGGTGCGGTGACCCGGTTGATCGACATGGGCGTGGAGCCGTTCCTCCTGGCCAGCTCGCTGGAGGGGATTCTGGCCCAGCGATTGGTCCGGAGGATCTGTCCGCACTGCAAGGAGACGTGCAAGCCGGACCTGGGCCTGCTCAAGGGGCTCAACGGCACGGTGGAGATCAAGCCCAACACCAAGTTCTACAGGGGCGCGGGCTGCAACTATTGCGGCCAGACCGGGATGCTGGGTCGCAGCGGGATCTTCGAGCTTCTGCGGATCACCCATACGCTGAGGGACGTGATCGCCACGCGTCCCACGACGGACCAGCTCCTGAGGGCCGCGCCCCCGGAACACGTCAGCATGGTCCATGACGGCATGCTGAAGGTCCTGGCCGGACAGACGACTCCAGAGGAGATCATGCGGGTCTCCAAGACGATCGGAGACGACGACTAGGATGGCCCGGTTCGCAGGGCGGAGTTGTTCCAGGGTGGGGCGGGGGTCCCTTGCGTGCGTGCTCCGCACGGGGGCCGTCGGGCATCCCGACCGTTCCACGATGGGGGCTTTCTGAATAGGGGACTCGAGCCACGACATGACGGAATTTGCATACAAGGCAGTGGACAGGCATGGCGCCAGCGTCAGCGGCTCGATCGAGGCCGTGGACCGAAAGTCCGCCCTGACCGTCCTGGCTGAGAAGGGCAGGTTTGTGACCGAGATCGGCCAGAAGGGCGAGCATGTCCGGGATGCGGGCCCGGTGAGGGCCGAGCCCAAGGCCCGCACGGACAGGGCGTCCGCGGCCGCCTCCAAGCCGGTCCCGAGCTTCCTGGGCTTCCGATCGGGCAGGATGAGCAGCAAGGACGTGGTGGCCATGACGACCCAGTTGTCTACAGCCCTGAGGGCCGGCCTGCCCTTGATGGCCTGCCTGCAGTTGCTGCGGGACCAGCAGAAGAAGAAGCCTGCGGCCCGAGAGCTCATGGACGACTTGGTCCAGTCGGTCAGTTCCGGCATGTCGCTTTCCGAGGCCATGGCCAAACACCCGCGCCTCTTCAGCCCCCTGTATCTGTCCATGATCCGTGTCGGGGAGACCGGCGGGCTGCTGGAGCAGACCTCCACCCAACTGGCCCAGATCCTCAGCCGCGACGAGAAGGTCAAGACGAGCGTGAAGAATGCCGCGGCCTATCCGATCCTGCTGCTGTGTCTGGGACTGGTCTCTGTGGTGATCATCGTGACCTGGATCCTGCCCACGGTCATGTCGACCATGGACGTGGACAAGGCGGCCATGCCGCTGCCCACCCGGATCCTGTTGGGGGCCGGCGACTTCGTGAAGGGGAGCATCACCCGGCCCCAGACCTGGGTTGTGCTCGCCGCCGTTGTGGCGGGGATCGTGTATGGCTTGCGGTGGCTCCACACCGAGGGCCGGGTCAGATGGGACTCCTTCAAGCTCCACATCCCGATCCTGGGGTCGGTCTTGAGGACCATTGCCGTGGGGCGGTTCTCCAGGACCCTGGGCGCCCTGACCAAGGGCGGGGTCCCGATCCTGGAGGCCCTGGGTGTGGTCCGCGACACCCTGGGCAACGAGTTCCTGGCCCGCCAGATCGACGACGTGGCCGACCAGGTCAGGCGGGGGGCCAGCCTGGCCGAGCCCCTGGACGCGCACGGCTACTTCCCGCCGCTCCTGATCCAGATCGTGGCCGTGGGCGAGCAGACAGGCAAGCTCGACGAGCTGCTGCTCCACGCGGCCGAGACCTTCGACACCGAGTCTGACGCAGCGATCACCCGGTTCATGTCCGTGTTCCCGGCGATCCTGATCCTGTTGCTGGCCGTGGTGATCGGGTTCATCATCGTTGCGACCCTGCTGCCGATGGTGGTCACCCAGTTGAAGGCTGTGGGGTGATCGAGATGAGGACGAAGCCTGTCATCAGAAGGGGAATGACACGGTCGGCGTGGATCGTGGCAATCGCGATCCTCACCGTGGTGGCGGTCTTTGCAGTACCGAAGATGCTCAGGCCTCGCACAACCGGGGCCGGATGGCGTTATGCCAAACGGGATCTGACAAGGCCGAGAATGGCGATCGTTGAGGACGCCGTCGGCCGGTTCTACATGGACTGTGGCCGCTACCCCACGGACCGTGAGTACCCTGGGGCCCTGCTGGTCAATCCCGGCAGTCTGACAGGATGGAACGGGCCGTACATCAAGCGATCCCAGTTACAGGATCCCTGGGGAAACGAGTATAGGAATCTTACGGAGTCGCCAGCCAGTGTAGGGAGCTTTGACCTATGCAGTTTTGGAGCCGATGGCCGCGAAGGTGGAAAGGGGGCGGACGAGGACGTATTCTCATCTGGCCCTAAGAACCAGGAGCCACCGGGTGCCTTCCTTGACAAGAACGGTGGGATTGGATGAAGGCTTTCGAAAGAACGGTGGATCGCGCACTGATTTGTCTGTCCCATATGCTGAATCAGGAGATAGCCCCATGAGACCGAGCAACCGCAGGAGCGTTAGGCGGGCCTTCACATTGGTCGAGCTGCTGGTGGTGATCGTGATCATCTCCATGCTGGCCGCCTTTGTGGCCCCGAACGTGATCCGGCACATCGGCAAGGCCAAGGCGGACCTGGCCAGGCCCAGGATGGCGATCATCGAGGATGCGCTGACCCGGTTCTACGCGGACTGCAGCCGCTATCCCGCGGACTCCGAGGGCCTGGATGCCCTCCTGGTCC
>JAGOQT010000089.1 GCA_018007255.1 Phycisphaerae bacterium
GCACGGTGCCCGTATAGAGGACCAGACCCCGACAGTCATAGGTCCGTTGCTTCTGGCGGAACAGCTCCGTCCAGACGTCCTCGGTCTCGTCCAGGACCACGGACACGAACTGGGCAAGCTCGTTCTCCTCGGCCGTGGGCGTGTAGGCCGAGGTGCCCGCCGAATCCTGCAACTGCATGGTGTTGAGGAGCTGGGACGGGTCTCCTCCCAGGAAGTAGACCGCCAGCACGATCAGGAGAGTCCCTATGCCCCCGCCGACCAGGCCCTGCTTGGCCGACAGACCTCTGCGGTCTTCCACGTTGGAGCTGGCCCTTCTGCCCTTCCACAGCATCGCGTTCTCCTTGTCCTGGAGGCAGGCCGTCATCCCCTTGCAGAGACAACGCGTCCCGACCCGTCAATCTAGGGGCTCTCCCGCCCGCCGTCAAGCAGGTCGGGGCGCCACCGGCGTGTGCGTTCCAGGGCCTGCTCTCGCCGCCATGCCGCGATCTTGGCATGGTTGCCGCCCAGGAGGATCTCCGGGACCCGCATGTCCCGGAACACCTCGGGCCGGGTATAGTGGGGGTACTCGAGCAGGCCCTGGCTGAAGGACTCCTCCAGGGAGGACTCGTCGTCTCCCAGGGCACCCGGCAGGAGCCTGACCACGGTGTCGATCACCACCATGGCGGCCAGCTCCCCGCCGCTGAGCACGTAGTCCCCTATGGAGATCGGCTCCGCCCCCAGGCCCGTGCGGATCCGCTCGTCGAACCCCTCGTACCGGCCTGCGATCAGGATCAGGCGGGGCTCCGTGCTCAGGTCCCGGGCCAGGGCCTGGTCGAACCTGCGGCCCTGGGGGCTCAGGAGGATCACCCTGCCCCTGCATGAGGACTGGGCCGCCACGTGGTCGAAACAGGAAAAGACGGGGCCGGGCATCATGACCATGCCGGGCCCCCCGCCGTATGGCTTGTCGTCCACCTTCCGGTAGTGGTCCGTGGCAAAGTCGCGGATGTTGGTCAGGACGACCTGGACGAGGCCGCGGTCCCGCGCCCGCCCCAGGATCGAGCCGGCCAGCGGCGAGTCGAACATCTCCGGAAAGAGCGTGAGGACATCGATCCGCATGGCGAAACCGGACATCCGCTCTGCGAACCGCCCATCTGCTTAGGCCGCGAGGCGACCCCGCAGGGCGGTCCGCACTCGGTCAGCTGGACTTCTCTTCCTTCTTGCCCTCGGCCGCCTTCTTGGCCTCCTCGGCGGCCTTGGCAGCCTCCTTCTCGGCCTTGGTGAAGGGCAGGCCCTTCTTTCTGGCCAGGGCCAGGGCCTTGGCACGGCGGGTCCGGCGGTCTGCGAGCTGGGGGGTCTTGATCCCGTTCCGGGACAGGATCTCGGCCACGGAGTCGCTGGGCACCGCGCCCTTGGCCAGCCAGTCCAGCACCCGCTCCTTCTGGAGCACGAGTTGTTTGGACTTGTCCTTCTCGATGGGGTCGTAGTGGCCGAGTCTCTCCAGGATCCGGCCGTCTCTGGGGGTCAGGGACTCGACCGCGTTGATCCGAAAGAACGGCCTGTGCCGCCTGCCCACCCTCGACATTCTCAACTTCACTGCCATGGTCTACTCCTAACACAGGGTATCATGAATTTCCGCGACGGGCCCTATGCCGGCCGCGAAACACGTTTGCGATGCAGGGCATAGCCGTTGATGAAGATGGCGAACACGGCCGGGTCCACCCGGGCGTCCTCGGCGATCCGCTGGACCTGGGGGTCCGTCAACTCCGCGGCCGAGGCCTTCTCCCCGGCCGTCATCACGGCCACGGCCCGGCGAAGCGCATCCAGCTCCTCGGCCGTGGGCGAGGCCAACATGGCCAGGTCCGACGCCCCGTCGATGCCCTCGAACTGCCTGCGGATCATCTGTCCGTAGGCGTCTCCGGCAAACCGGGCTACGTGGTCCAGGTACTGCTCGATCGTCGGGTTCGTCTCTATCGGCGCCTCTTCTTGGCCTTCCTGGGGATGATCCGCTTGCGCTGCGACCGCTGCTTGATCTTGCGGCCCGACTGGACCGCGGCACTCAGGGCCTCCACATTCATGCCCCCGGAGAACAGGCTCCGCAGCCCGGCGGACCTGCCGCCGCTCAGGGCCTTGATCATGTCCCTGCTGCGCACGAAGGTCTTGACCAGGCCGGACACGTCGTGGGGCTCCACGCCGGAACCCGCGGCGATTCTGCGGCGGCGGGACCCGTCGATGAGGTCCGGGTTGCGCCGCTCCTGAGCGGTCATGGAGTACACGATCGCCTCCATGTGCGCAAGCTCGTCCCCGTCCAGATCCATATCCTTAAGCTGGCCGCCGACCCCGGGGAGCATCTTGAGCATCTCTTTCATGCCCCCCATCTTCTTGAGGGCGGCCATCTGCTTCAGAAAGTCATCGAACCCGAAGGTCCCCTTGACCATCTTCTGCTGCATCTTCTGGGCCTCTTCGGCCTGGAAGTGCTCCTGGGCCTTCTCCACCAGGCTGACCACGTCGCCCATGCCCAGGATGCGGCTGGCCATGCGGTCCGGGTGGAACTCCTCGATCTTGTCGAGCTTCTCGCCCACGCCGATGAACTTGATCGGCTTGCCCGTCACGGCCTTGACGGACAGGGCCGCACCGCCGCGGGCGTCGCCGTCGAGCTTGGTCAGGATCACCCCGTCCAGCTCCAGCCGATCGTTGAACGCCTTGGCGGAGTTGACCGCGTCCTGGCCGGTCATCGCATCACACACCAGGTAGATCTGGTGGGGCGTGACGGCCCGGGTCACCTCCTGCAGCTCGGTCATCAGGGCATCGTCCACGTGCAGGCGGCCGGCCGTGTCGAGCACGACCACGTCGAAGGCCCGCTCCTTGGCGAACCGGACCCCATTGCGGGCCACGGCCACGGGGTCCTTGCTGTCCTCCGAGTAGACCTCGATCTCGGTCTGCTGGCCGAGGACCTTCAACTGGTCGATGGCGGCCGGTCTCTGGAGGTCGTCCGCGACCAGCAGAGGGCGACGGCCCTTGGACACCAGGTACTTGCCGAGCTTGGCCGCGGTGGTGGTCTTGCCGCACCCCTGCAGACCCGCCAACATGACCACCGTGGGCCCCGGAGACACGAAGTAGACCCGCGTGTCCACAGGTCCCATCAACTTGACCAGTTCGTCATGGACGATCTTGACCATGACCTGGCCCGGGTGGAGGCTCGTGAGGACTTCCTGCCCTATCGCCGCGTCCTGGACGTCCTTGCAGAACTTCTTGACCACGTGGTAGTTGACGTCCGCCTCCAACAGGGCCTTGCGGACTTCGTGCATGGCATCCGAGACGTTGGCCTCAGTGATGCGGCCTCGGCCCGACAGGGACCGGAACACCGAATTGAATTTCTCGGTCAGTGCGTCAAACACGACTTCGCCTATCCGTACCGCAGCACCACAGGGGACCGGGTATCCGTAAGGAAAATGGGTATTGTAAGGGGCCTGGAGAGCGCATGCAAGGGCAAACTCGGCCGTGCGACCATGCGCCCGCCCGGATCGCTCCGCCGGAAGGCCGCCGTCCCCGCGAACAAAATCCCCGTCTGTACGGTATTGACGGACAAGTCATTTGGGGTACATTCATACACCTTCGAAAGTGGGTGGGGGGGACCTTGGGCCAAGTGGCCGCCTGTATGTGGAGATGGACATGATCAAGGTCAAAGAGTTGAGGCGAAGTTTCGGGCCGCTCGTGGCCGTGGACGGGGTCTCCTTCGAAGTCGAGAAGGGTCAGGTCCTGGGCTTGCTCGGCCCCAACGGGGCGGGCAAGACCACCGCCATGCGGATGCTGGCCTGCTACATCCGCCCCGACCGCGGCACCGCCACTGTGTGTGGTCACGACATCCTCCAGGACCCGACTGGGGTCCGCAGGTGCCTGGGATACCTGGCGGAGAACGCCCCGGCCTATGCCGAGATGACCGTCGGCGCGTTCCTGGGCTTCATCTGCGATGTCCGCGAGATCCGGGGCCTCAAACGCAAGCAGGCCCTGGACCGGATCGTGCCCTTGTGTTCCCTCGACTCGGTCTATCACCAGACGATCGAGACCCTGTCCAAAGGCTACAAGAGACGGGTCGGCCTGGCCCAGGCCCTGATCCACGACCCCCAGGTCCTGATCATGGACGAGCCGACCGACGGCCTGGATCCCAACCAGAAGTACGAGGTCCGCAAGCTCATCGGCCAGATGGCCCAGGACAAGTGCATCATCGTGTCCACCCACATCCTGGAGGAGGTCGAGGCCGTGTGTTCGCGGACCCTCATCATCGCCAAGGGCCGGATCCTCGCGGACTCGACCCCCGCCCAGTTGAAGGACCAATACCACTGCAGCCTGGACGAGGTCTTCCGCAAGATCACCCGCAAGGCGGTCCAGACCCAGCCTCAAGGCGACCCGAATAGGAGCCGTGTATGAACAGTCTTCTGGCCGTGTTCAAGAGAGAGCTCAAGGGGTACTTCACCACGCCCCTGGCGTACGTGTTCCTGGTGATCTTCCTGTTCTTCTCCGGGTACCTGACCTTCAAGGAGGGGTTCTACGAGGTCCGGCAGGCGGATATGTCCAGGTTCTTCATGAACCTGCCCCTCCTCTTTGTCTTCATGGTCCCCTCCACGGCCATGCGGCTCTGGGCCGAGGAGCGCAAGGTCGGCTCGGTCGAGCTCCTCTTCACCCTGCCGATCACGATCGGCCAGGCCGTGCTGGGCAAGTTCCTGGCGGCATGGGTCTTCCTGACCATCGCCCTGGCCCTGACGTTTCCGATGGTCCTGACCGTCCGCTATCTGGGCCATCCGGACATGGGGCTCATCGCGACCGGGTACCTGGCCAGTTGGCTGATGGCCGGGGGATTCCTGGCCATCGGGTGCTTCTTCTCGACGATCACCAAGAGCCAGGTCATCAGCTTCGTGCTGTCCGTGGTGGCCTGCGCGGTCCTCGTCTTTGCGGGGATGCCCAGCACGATCAACTACCTGTCGAGCTTCCTGCCGGCCGGCCTGGTGGACGCGGTCGGGGCCATGAGTTTCCTGACCCACTTCGAGTCCATGCAGCGGGGGGTCCTTCGATTCAGCGATCTGGCGTACTTTGTCCTGTTGATCGCCGGCTGGATCGCGGCCTGCACCGTGGTCTTGGATGAAAGGAAGGCGAGCTAATGAACCGAACCCTTCAATCGGCCCTTGCGGCGATCCTGATCCTCATCATCACGTTTTCGGCCATCACGATTGGTCAGACCGTGGCGAAGCGGTGGAAGGCGGACGTGACGGAGCAGAAGATCTTCACCCTCTCGGACGGGAGCAAGGCGATCCTGTCCCGGCTCAACCAGCCCCTCACGGCCAAGCTCTACTACGCCCGGACCGCAGCCATGAAGGCCACGGACCAGATCCAGTACTTCAACAACTACTACGAGTTCGTCCGGGCCCTCCTGGACGAGTACGTGTCCGCGTCCAAGGGCATGGTCCGTCTGGAGGTGATCGATCCGCGGCCCTACTCCAAGGAAGAGGAGGAGGCCCTGCAGCAGGGGCTGCGCCGGTTCCCCATCACCCAGGAGGAGAACTTCTTCTTCGGCCTGGTCGTGCAAACGGAGTTCGGGGTGGAGAAGTCCATCCCCTTCTTCTCCCCGGACCGGCAGAACTTCGTCGAGTATGACATCAGTTACCTGATCGACACGGCGATCACCCGCGAGAAGAAGCGGATCGGGGTGTTGAGTTCCCTTTCGGTCATGGGCGACGACACGAGCGACTACATGGCCCAGATGATGCGGATGCAGGGCCAGCAGCCGTCCCCCCCGTGGACGATCGTGGAGCATCTGCGCAAGCAGTATGAGGTCCGCTCGGTCCCCACCGACGTCAATGACGTCAATGAATTCAACAACGTGGACATCCTGCTCGTCATCCATCCCAAGGATCTGCCTGAGAAGACGCTGTTCGCCATCGACCAGTACATGCTCAAGGGCGGCCGGGCGGTCGTGTGCGTGGACCCCTACTGCTTCTCCGACAGGCCCGCCGGCCCGATGCAGATGCAGGGCCAGCAGAAGCAGAACTCCGACCTGGAGCCCCTGCTGCGGACTTGGGGGCTGGCCATGCCGGCCGACACCTTCGCCGGGGACCGGGCCCTGGCCATCGCAGCCAGCATCTCGCGGAACCAGAGGCCCGAGAAGATCATCGGGTACCTCGGGCTGACCGCGGATTGCTTCAACCACAGCGCCGTGATCACGGCCGAACTGAACGAGGCCAGGATGCTCTTTGCCGGGGCCCTGGAGGAGGTCAACGACGTGACTCCGGCACCCCGGGACCCCAACAACCCGGAGCCGAAGGCCAAGGCGTCCCCCCTCACGCTGAAGCGGACCCCGCTGGTCATGACCACGGCCAAGGGAAACACCTGGCGGACCTCGGGCCCCTATGAGCTAGCCTACCCGAACCCGGCGGCCCTGATGCAGAAGTTCACGGACGGGGACCGGCCGGTCTCCATGGGGTATCTGGTCACGGGCCGGTTCACGACCGCGTATCCCGAGGGGATTGAGGTCGAGGCGGACGAGAAAGACCCCAACGATCCCAATTCCACCCGGAAGGTCAAGAAGCAGATCGCCGGCCTGACCGAGGCCAGGGCCGACGGGGCCTTGGTGGTGTTCAGCGACGTGGACTTCCTCTCGAACGAGATGGCCTACCAGAGCACGTTCTTCGGCAACATGGTAGTCGGGGACAACAGCGCCCTGCTGATGAACGCGGTGGACGACCTGGGCGGGTCCAGCGACCTGATCTCGATCCGCTCCCGCGGCAACTTCCGGAGGCCCTTCGTCGTGGTCGACCAGATCGAGGCCCAAGCCGAGAAGGAGACCGCCGAGGAGGTCGCCAAGCTGAATGCGGAGATCACCGGATACAACAGTGAGCTGCAGCAGTTGGTCAGTTCCGCAAAGGAAGACGATCAGGAGGTCGTGGGCAGCACCCTGGTCCAGAAGCGGCGGGACATCGAGCTGAAGATCCGGGCGGCCCAGCGACAGCTCAACGAGGTCAAGCTCAAGCGCAGGGAGAAGATCGAGCACCTGGGCCAGCGGCTGCGCCAGGCCAACATGTTGGCCGCACCGGCCGCGATCCTGCTGGCGGCCGTGCTCCTGGGCATCCGACGGGGAGCCCGCAAGCGGCATTACATCAGCCACGCCAGCGACGCCTGAGGAATGGATCAAGGACTGTTTATGATTTACTATTGATGAAATCACCAATGGAAGATGGTCAATAGTAAATAGGAGATGGAATAGATGAACACCAAGAAACTCACCATCCTTGCGGTGGTAGCCTTCGTGATGGTGATCTGGGCCGCTGTCCAGTCGGGCCGGGCCCGCAGACCCAGGCCCACAGCCGGGGTCCCCACGTACCTGATCCAGGGCCTGGATCCCGCGGGGATCGGGACCATCACGATCGGGACAGGAGACAAACAGATCAGGCTCCAGCGCAGGGGCAAGGGCTTCGAGGTGGCCAACAAGGACAACTACCCGGCCGACCTTGCGCAGGTCAACGAGCTGATCACCCAATGCATGGACATCCAGACCACGCACCTGGCCTCTTCGAATCCGGCCAACCACGCGGACCTGGGCGTGACCGAGGACAAGGCGCAGACCGTGATCCGGTTCCACAAGTTCGTGGACGGCAACGAGGTCCTCATGACCGGGGTCCTGGTGGGCGAGGCCAGGGAAGGCGGTCAGGGTGCCTACGTCCGGCTCGTCAACCGGGACGAGGTCTATCTGGCGCCGAGCACGCCCTGGTTCCGGGAGAGCGCCCTCGAGTATGTGGACCAGGAGCTCCTGTCCATCCAGACCGGAGACCTGGAGTCCGTGACCGTGATTGCCCCCGCGGGCCGCTACGTCCTGCAGAAGAAGGAAGGCACCGAGTCGTTTGAGATGCCCAGCCTGCCCGAGGGCAAGAGGCTCAAGGAGTCCGATGCCCGATCCGTGGCCACGGCGGTGAGCAGCCTGCGGTTCGACGACGTCAAGAAGGGGCCCGACACGACCCTGGACTTCAACCGGCAGTACATGGCCAAGCTCAAGGACTCGACCCTGTACACCCTGAGGATCGCCCAGAAGGACGGCAAGACCTACGCCACGTGCCATGCGGAGTTCACGGACCCCAACAAGGTCGTGATGGATCCCAAGAAGGTGGACTCCCCGGAGGAGCTGAAGAAGAAGGAGGCCAGGCTCCTGGCCGAGGAGAAGGCCCTGAAGTTCGCGGCCCGGCATACGGCCTGGGTCTACGAGATCCCCAGTTGGAAGGCCGGGTATCTGACCAAGGACGTCAACGACCTGGTCGAGGACCTGCCCAAGCCGGCTGCGGGCACGGAGGCCAAGGAACCCAACGCAGTGAGCCCGGCGGCCTTGCCCGCGCAGGCCCCGACTCCGATCACGTCCGTACCCGAGCCCAATGTCCCCGCCCCGGCGGGCACGGCTGCGATCGAACCCAACAAGCCCTGACCGGACCGCCCCACGAGGACCCAGGCCGCACCGGGGCATCGCCCCTGTGCGGCCTTTCTTGTCTGTCCCCTGATCCGACCCCACCGACTCCCGGACGAAGGCCCGAATGACCACGCAAGGGGTATGCCCCCCCTTCTCCGCCAAGGGCCCCCGGAAAGGATTGAACCGGGGCCTCGTCCGTCGTATGGTACGCAGGGCCGATACGGCTCTGTTGACGGGCATGTGCAACCACAGGAGTCTTGCCATGAGAAGAACGGCTGCGTTTTGGTTGGCGGTGCTGGTGTGCTCGGCCCAGGGTCAGGTGATCCGCGAGGGCAGGCCTTCCTCCGCAGTTCCGGATGCGGACATGCGGGCGCCCGAGAGGACCGCGGGCGGGGCCATTGTGCCCCCGCCCGCTCTGCAGGTCCAGGACCTGCGGTGCGAGTACAAGGTCGATCCCTTGGGCATCGACGCGACACGGCCCAGGCTGAGTTGGCGGATCGAGTCCACGGGGCGGGCAGTCCTCCAGTCCGCCTTCCAGATCCGGGCAGCGGGCAGTCGCGAGGACCTGGCCGGCGAGCGACTCCTGTGGGACAGCGGGAGGGTCGAGTCGGGGCAGTCGACCCACGTGGAGTACGCCGGTCCGGACCTCCACTCCAGGCAGCGCATCGCCTGGCAGGTCCGGGTCTGGGACCAGCGAGGCAACGCCTCCCCGTGGAGCAGGCCCGCGTCGTGGGAGATGGGGCTGCTGAGTGCCTCGGACTGGACGGCCCGGTGGATCGAGCCGGACCTCAAGGAGGACCCCAAGGCCTCCAATCCCTGCCCCATGCTCCGAAAGGCCTTTGTGCTCAAGGCGCCCGTCCGGTCTGCAAGGGCATACGTGACCTGCCACGGCCTCTATGCCATGGAGATCAACGGCCGGCCCGTGGGGGATCAGGTCTTCACGCCCGGGTGGACGGCCTACGACAAGCGGCTCCAGGTCCAGACCTATGACGTGACGGGTCTGGTCAGGGCAGGTGGCAATGCCGTGGGCGTGATCCTGGGGGACGGGTGGTTCAGGGGTCGGCTCATGGGCGGGCCGGGCCGGAACCTCTATGGGAACACCCTGGCCCTGCTGGCCCAGATCGAGGTGACCTACGAGGACGGCACCCAGGACGTGGTGGTGACGGACACCCCATGGAAGGCCGCCACAGGTCCCATCCTGGCCTCGGACATCTACGACGGCGAGATCTATGACGCCCGGCTGGAGAGGCAGGGCTGGACCGGGCCCGGTTTCGACGACAGCGCATGGTCCGGGGTGAAGGTGGCCGGGCACAGCAAGGACGTGCTCGTGGCGCCCGCAGGCCCCCCGGTCCGCCGCATCGAGGAGATCCGGCCGGTCCAGGTCCTCAAGACCCCCGCAGGCCAGACCGTGGTGGACATGGGCCAGAACATGGTGGGCTGGGTCCGGATCCGGGTCCAGGGCCAGGCCGGCAGGGTTGTCACCCTCCGGCACTTCGAGGTCTTGGACAAGGCCGGCAACGTCTATCTGGCCAACCTCCGCTCGGCCAAGCAGACCGTTCAGTACACACTCAAGGGCTCGGACCGGCCCGAGGTCTTCGAACCCCGCTTCACGTTCCAGGGCTTCCGATACGTGGAGGTGGAGGGCTGGCCCGGCCCGGTCGAGGCGGACGACCTGACCGGTGTGGTGATCCACTCGGATATCACGCCCACCGGGACGTTCGAGTGCTCGAACCCCATGCTCAACCAGCTCCAGCGGAACATCGTGTGGGGACAAAAAGGCAACTTCCTGGACGTGCCCACGGACTGTCCCCAGCGAAACGAGCGCCTGGGCTGGACCGGCGACGCCCAGGTCTTCGCCCGCACCGCCTGCTTCAACGCCGACGTGGCCGGCTTCTACACCAAGTGGCTGGCAGACCTGGCCGCAGACCAGAAGGCCAACGGGGCCGTGCCCCACGTGATCCCCGACGTCCTCAGCCGCGGCCAGGCTACGGGCGGGGCCTCCGCAGGGTGGGCCGACGCGGCCGTGGTCGTGCCCTGGACCGTGTACCTCCACTACGGCGACCGGCGTATCCTCGAGCGCCAGTACCCCAGCATGAAGGCCTGGGTGGACTACATGACCAAGCGGGCTGGGGAAACGGGCCTGTGGAACCAGGACTTCACGTACGGCGACTGGCTGGCCTTTGCCACGAACCGCTCGGACTACCCGGGCGCGACCACGGACAAGGACCTGATCTGTCAGGCCTACTTCGCCCGGTCCACGGACCTGGTGCGGAGGGCCGCGTCCGTCCTGGGAAGGACCGAGGACGCCCGCCGCTATGCAGACCTCTCGAACCGGGTCAAGGCGGTGTTCCAGCGGGAGTTCGTCACCGCCAACGGCAGACTGGTCTCCAACACCCAGACGGCCTATGCCCTGGCCCTGGCCTTTGACCTCCTGCCCGATTCGCAGCGGGCCGCCGCGGCCCGGCGATTGGCCCAAGATGTGGATCGGTTCAAGCACATCACCACGGGATTCCTGGGCACGCCCGTGATCTGCCAGGTGCTCAGCGACTACGGCTACTTGGACCAGGCCTACCTGCTCCTGAACCGCAAGGACTACCCCTCCTGGCTCTATCCCATCACGCGGGGTGCGACCACGATGTGGGAGCGGTGGGACGGGATCAAGTCGGACGGCAGCTTCCAGGATGAGGGCATGAACTCCTTCAACCACTACGCGTACGGGGCCATCGGCCAGTGGCTCTACGGCGTGGTGGCAGGAATCGACCTGGATCCGGAGCAGCCAGGGTACCGGCACGTCCTGATCCGCCCACAGCCGGGCGGAGACCTTTCCTTTGCCAGAGCCGGCCTGGATACGATGCTGGGAACGATCCGCTCGGCCTGGCAGATCGAGGCCGGACGGATGCGGATCGACGTGGCGATCCCGCCAAACGCGGCCGCGACCGTCTGGCTGCCCCATGCTCAGGGACAGGCCGTCACAGAGGCAGGCCAGCCCCTGTCCCAGGCCGAGGGGGTTGCATCGACCGCGCAGGAGGGGCAGGCCGTTGTGGTGCAGGTCGGATCCGGGGGCTATCGATTCGAGTACCCCTGGGGCGGGCAGTGATCCGGCGAGGGGGGAACCAGACAAGAGGGGCCGGGCGGGAATGGCCGTCCGGCCGCTCGGCAGATCGATGGGCAGTTCCGTACGCCCGCAGGGGTGCCCGAACCTATCCCGAAACCTCTTTGCACTGCGATGGGCCGCGAAGTCCGGGGTCTGCGTTGTCGGCGAGAAAGGTCCTGGACGTGCCTACAAGCACCCCTCCGAGCCTTCTGCTCCTGCGGCCTTGACCCCGGGCCTCTCGCTCGATCTCGTCACGAAACGGGTCTTGGGACAGGTTCTAGGAGGCCTTGGCCCCCGCCAGGGCGTTCAACCGCCTGGCCATGCGGGACTTCCTGCGGGCCACAGTCTTCTTGTGCAGGAGGCCGGTCGCAGCGGTCTGATCCAGACGCTTGGTCAACATCCGGAACTCGTCCGCCGCCTTCTTGGCATCCCCTTGTGCCAGCACGGTCTCGAACTTCTTGATCTGGGTCTTCACCCTGCTCTTTCGGGCGCGATTGGTCGCCCGCGCTTTGGCGTTCTGCCGAATCCTCTTCTTGGCGGAAAGCGAATGAGCCACGTCAGTCTCCTATTTCACACACCGATCCACTGCACACCCAAGATTCTGAACCCTGCTTTATAACCGATCGGGCCGGCCAGTTCAAACCTTTTCTCCAGCCCCTCGCCAAGTGCTGACTTGACAAACCCCGGGCTTTGAATGAGGATGGCCATGCGCGGAGTGACGAGAGTGGCCTTCTGGCTGCTGTTGGGATGCGTGATCCGGGCGGTGGAAGGGGTCGGTGCCAGGGCCATATGCGTGGAGAGCACGATTGGACGACCGCGTCTGGTCAGCCCAGAAC
>JAGOQT010000438.1 GCA_018007255.1 Phycisphaerae bacterium
GAGGTGTGATGGACAAGGCTGCATCCGAAGGGCGCTGGGGTCCAAGACCCGCGGCGAGGTGGGTTCGCCCAGCACACCCCGTCTTTCCGGTCACCGCAGACCACACTGAACCCCTGCGCGGGTGCCATGATCCTGGTGGGAGGTGATCCAGAATGCGATCCGAACATCCAGGACAGACCAGACCGAACACCCGTTTGGGGCTTGTGCCGAATCCGCCTCCGAGCAGCCTGCAGAAGCCCGCCACGTGGACCTCCAATCCCGCCGGTCCTGCGTCCGACAGCCTCGCGCGCATGCTGTGGCGTCAACGCGTGGTGATCCTGGGTTGTGTGACGGCGGTCCTGTCGGCTGCCGGCGTGTATCTGAGCCGCAGCACACCGCTCCACACCAGCACGGCCCGGGTCTACGTCGAACAGACCGGCCCCCGCCTCATCCATGAGACCCAGCCGGGGGTGATGACGGCCTCCCTGAACTACCTCTACACGCAGGCCGAGTTGATGAGGGCCACGCCGGTGATCTCTGCGGCCTTGGAGGCCTGCGGGGCCGAGGGTCTCAGGGTCTTCGCCCAGGTCGATCATCCGATCGAGTTCCTGCAGAAGCACCTGGAGGTCTCGGTGGGACGCAAGGACGAGATCATCCGGGTTTCGTTTACAGGCCCCCATCCCGAGGAGAACGCCCGGATCGTGAACGCGGTCGTGGACGCCTATGTGACGTGGAACGCCTCGCGAAAGCAGACCACGTCCGCCGAGGTGCTGAAGATCCTGCAGAAGGAGAAGGCCTCGCGAGACCAGGAGTTGTCCGATCGGTTGCGGGCCTTGATGCGTTTTCGCGAGGATCATCCGACCCTGGCCTTTCAGACCGATGTCGGGAACACGATCCTCGAGCGGTTCGAACGCCTCTCTGGGGCCCTGACCGAGGCGCAACTGGCCACGTTGGAGGCCCAATCCTACTACGATGCGGCGAAGCAGACGGGGGACCTGGCCGGGCTCCTGCCGTTTGTGGAAGCGAGGGCCGCGCGAGGGCTGGGGGGCGATCCCCTGGCCGAGACGGCGGCCCTCAAGGCCCAGCTCCGCGACCTGAAGAGGAGCCGCTCGGATCGCCTCCAGTGGGTGGGGGGCGATCATCCCGTGATCCAGGCCCTGGATGGGGAGATCGCCCAGACCCAGCAGGACATCGCCGAGTTGGAGAAGCGGTTCATTGCGAGCCACCTGGCTGTCCTGAGACAACAGGTGGTTGCCGCCCAGGAAAAGGAGAGCCAGCTTGCGGCCCGGTTCGAAGAGCAGCGACAGCAAGTCGCGGGTCTGAACGAGGTGAAGGCCCAGTACGCCATCCTGGAATCGGAGTACACGCAGACCAAGTCGTTGTGTGACGTCTTGAACGATCGGATCCGGGAACTCAACGTGATTGAAGACGCGGGGGCACTGAACATCACCATCCTGGAGACTGCGCGCCCCACCCTCACGCCTTCCCGGCCCCGGCAGGTCCGGGTGATGGCGATCGCCCTGGTCCTCTCGCTCATGCTGGCCGGGGGCGCGGCCCTTGTGCGGGAGGTGACAGACCGTCGCGTACGCGGCGATGAAGAGGTGACCCAATGGCTCGGCTTCCGGCTTCTGGGCGAGGTCCCTGCCATGTCTCGATGGGGCTCTCCGGCGGAGCGGGCCCAGCAGGCCGCCCTGGCCCCGTCTTCGGCCGTTGCAGAGGCCTTCAGGACCATCCGCACCGGGGTGTACCTTGGCCCGCCCCGTGAGCAGGCACGGGTGATCCAGGTGACCTCGGCCGTGACCGGAGAGGGCAAGAGCACGGTGACCAGCAACCTGGGCATCGCCATGGCGCAGGCCGGCAGGACGGTCCTGATCGTGGATGCGAACTTCAGACGGCCTGTCCAGCACCTGGTGTTCGGCGTGGGGGGCGAGACCGGACTGGCCTCTGTGCTGGCCCGAAGACAGCGACTCCGCGATGCGATCGTGGCCACGTCCACACCGGGGTTGGACCTGTTGCCCGCGGGGCAGGGCGTCGCCAACCCGGCGGAGATGCTTGGAGGCATGCTCTTCGGCGCTGTGCTGACCAGGCTTGCCCAGCACTACGATCGAGTTCTCGTGGACACCCCACCCATCAGCCCCATGGCCGATGCCTGCATTGTGGCGGCCCAGTGCCAGGCAGTGATTCTCGTGTTGCGGCCCGGCGTGTGCACCTATCAGGCCCTACGCAGAGCCCGGGAGTCGCTGCTCCAAGGCCCGGGCGTCGTGCTCGGGGCTGTGGTCAATGGGGTGCGCGCGGGCAGAGGCTGGTCCGGTCGTGCAGGCTGGTCGGGCGGGCCGCAAGGCGAGCCTGCGGGCCACCGCAAGCAGACAGGGGGGATGCCTGCAGCCAGACCTGCGTGGAGACGCAGGGGGGCGTCCGGCCCGCAACAGGCCCAGGGAGGACCCGCGGTCACCGTGGTCACGGAGGCGGCCATCGAAGGAGCGGACCGAGACGCAGTGCAGGTCCCGGCCACGCCCGAGGTGTGAAGAGGTGCAGGTGGTACGGGGCATGCGACGGGCCGTAGCCCACGGGGACGGAGTCCATCCAAAGGAGGCCGTGCCGAACGAATGAGGCAGTCTGTGGCTGTACCGGTTGATCGGTCTTGCCCCCTGTCCGCAGTGGACAGCACGTGGATTCCCGGGGACGGTTGCGCACAGACCTCTTCGCCCTTGCAGGCCCCGAGGGCGTGTGGGTC
>JAGOQT010000439.1 GCA_018007255.1 Phycisphaerae bacterium
GACCATGGCAAGCTGCCGGATTTCGTGTGCACCGGTGCAGGCAGGACGAACCGTCGAATCGACCGTGACAGGCTGGTCGAGTTCATGCGGACGGCGAAGCCACGCCGTGGACGCCCCAGGAAGTGCAGCTAGACCATGCCGTCCAATCGCCGGATCGCCTTCTTGCCTTCTTCAGGGTCGTAGGGTGCATACATCTGGGTTTCCCGGATGTCCGCATGCCGCAGTATCCCCATGATCGTCTCCAGCGGTACTCCCTGTTTCCTGAGCCAAGCAGCGCACGTGTGCCGGAGGTCATGAACCCGCAGGTTCCCCGGAATCTCTGCGGCACGCTGGGCATCCTTAAGAAGGTCCAGAAGCTTCAACCGACAGCGCCCGCCGTCATGGTGCTGGAACACGAACTGGCTGTCCGGTGATGCTTCTCTCAGTCGTTTCAGAAGGTCTCTGACCTTGCCGCACATTGGCACGTCGCCCTGACTCGCCTTCGGCTTCCAGTCCTCCTGCCGTGTCAGCCGCATACGAAGCCCTGGCACGTCGATGTCACGGACCTTTAGCTCCAGCAGGCCGGGTGTCGGGCGCAATCCAATCCGGCGGCAGGCACTACGGACGTGGTCGATGTCCCTGAAGACTGGCTGGTCAGCAGGTCGGTTCCTGATCAACTCCTCAAGGTCTTCCGCTGCGGATTCGGGTATGGACAGGATGCGGGTCTCGGTGACCATCTTCTGGCGAACCTTGATCAGGTCGTGGTGCCAGTTCACGTCAGGCCACTCCAGCATCACTACTTCGCCTTCCCGCATACCGGTGTAGACCATGAACTCGATTACATCCGCCAACCGGGCATTACCGGCCTTCGCATGTTCGGCGTCAGTCTTCCTGGCGGCAGTGAGCAGGGCCTTCGCCGCCTCCGGCGTGAGCGAGTGGTGCTTCTGCCTGATCTCCGAGTCCGTGATCTTGGGAACCTTGACCTCCTTGAACGGATTCCCGCTGGCCAGACCACGCCTGGCTGCCTCATTGAAAAGCTGGCCCAGGATCAACCGGTCGGCATAGACTGTCTTCTTGGCTGCACCGTTCCTCAACGCACGGGTGAATTTCCGACTGCCGTTGGGCATGATCCGTGCCGTCTGCCGCATCGTGATGAAATCACGTGCAACGCCGTAGTCAATGTCCTTCAGGCGGCAACCTTGTAGCTTCCGGTGGTGGGTCAGGAAGTAGTCGAAGTTGTCCACGACCGAGCGGTACTTTGCCCATGCCTTCGGACGCAGGACCGCCATCTTCTGCTTGAGCCAGACTTCATAGGCGAAGTCGTGGAACGTGGTTGTGCTGGCGGCATGGGTCTTGACCGGGTCTTTGCCTTGACGCAACTCCAATGCGTACTGGGTCACTCGGTCGATGGCGTCCTGCTCCGGCATTACGCCCCAGACTTCGCAGAACTTCCGACCGTCCACCATACGCCTGTAGCGGAACGAATCACCACGCCGGTACAGGCCTCTGGGCCATTCCGGCTTGTGGACATCCTTCAGCGCTGGCTTGGGTGGCCGTGCCATGCCTGATCCTCCTGCCTGACCTGCACGCCAGGAAACCAGGCAGGAAGCTACCGGTTGGACTTGGAACGTCAAGGGGCTGGGGAAAAAGTAGGGAAAGAATGGCGGGAAAATGCGGGTATCTGGCGGGAAGGCGTGGGAAGCTGACGTGTGTCACAAGTTGTTGCTACAGGCAAAAATAAAGCCATTCCAGGGGGGATTCTGGAATGGCTTTGGAAACATTGGCGGAGAGGGGGGGATTCGAACCCCCGGACCGGCAAGCCGGTCAACGGTTTTCGAGACCGCCGCCTTCGACCACTCAGCCACCTCTCCGCAGAAGGACATGGCTGGACGACACAACGCACGCTGGTGTTGGCGCAATCCAGAGCCGGTACTATACCGCGGTGGCGGCTGGACTCAACCCCGATCGGCGAACGGCGCGGTGCGCCCGCGTATCGGGGGAGGACGCCACCACCCCCATCCGCGGCCCGGCGGGGTTCGGTCGGGCTTACTCTCCGGCGTCGACCGCGAGCTTGTTCTCGTCGGAGTTGCCGCGCAGTTCGGGGGCGTACATGGCCCAGATCTTCGCGGGCAGGGCGCTGAAGCGTCCAGGAGTCTCGGCCCGCAGGCGGTAGGACACACTGTGGCGGCCACGGGCAAGCTGGCGCATGAAGAAGGCAGTCCGTTCGTCGCGGAACTCGACGTAGGCACCCAACTCGTTGCCGGTGTAGCCGCTCTGCAGGTCCACGGGTTCCGCGCCGGCGGCCTTGAAGTCCTCGAGCACGACGTACTCGTAGTCGTTCTTGCTCTCGACTACCAGTTCCACCTCGATCAACTCGCCACTGGCGACCGGGGTATCGTCCTTGAGGGCCTCGCGGCGGTAGTGCTCGGCCCGTTGCCTGAGGGCCTGGCCACGGGCCCCGGCGGCGTCCACCTGCCGGTCGTCGCGCAGGAGGCGATAGATGGCACGCTCGACCTTGACCTCCAGGCCGGCCTTGGTGATGGGGTCCTCGAGGGTGAAGTAGCTGACGTAGCAGTTCCAGTAGAGCGGTCCACGGCCCTCCTTGGTAAGGACGACGCGATGGGTCCCAGCCGCAAGCTCATCTCCTTTGAGGACAAAGGTGTTGTTGACGGTGAACAGGTTCTCCGGGGTGATGGTGACCTTCGTGCGGGCCTGGCCGTCCAGGCTGAGGG
>JAGOQT010000440.1 GCA_018007255.1 Phycisphaerae bacterium
CCTTGAGCTGGGCACGGTCGTCTTTCCCCGTGCCCAGCTCAAGGTCTTCCTGACCGCGAACCTGGCGGAGCGGGCGAGGCGGCGACAAGCGGAGCTCCAGGCCAGGGGAGTGACCGTGCCCTTGGAGGAGATCGAGCGGACCCTGGACGCAAGGGACCGGAGCGACCAGGATCGAGAGGTGGGGGCCCTGAAGACCGCGCAGGATGCGGTGGTCGTGGATACTACCGGCCTGACGATCGACCGGGTCGTCGAGCAGTTGGCGGACCTGGCGACCGCAGCCGAGGGGCCTCCGGGCCGTGCCGATACCACGGGGGGCCGTGCACCGTGAAGGTCCTTGTTGCGGAGAAGTGCGGGTTCTGTCCCGGCGTGCGGAATGCCATCAGCACCGCGGAGGAGGTCCTGGCCCGGCAGGGCGGGACAGGCCCCGTGTACAGCCTTGGGCCGATCATCCACAATCCCAACGAGGTCGAGCGTCTGGCCCGGGCCGGCCTGCGGACCGTGGACTCCGTGGACCAGATCCCCGCCGGAACGGTCCTGATCCGCTCGCACGGCGCGGCCCCGGCCCAGATCGAACAGCTTCAGGCCCGGGGCGTGACCATCATCGATGCCACGTGCGTGCTGGTCAAGCGGCTCCAGAGGATTGCCCGTCAGTTGGAGGAGGAGGGGTATCAGGTCGTGATCATCGGGGAGGCCAACCACCCGGAGGTCCAGGCCGTGGTGGGGCACGTGCGGGGTGCGATGGTCATGGCCGACAAGGAGGATCTGGAGAAGACCCCCACCGGGGGCAGGCTGGGGATCGTGTGCCAGACCACCCAGAGCCCGGAGCAGTTCGGGGCCATGGTGGGGGCCATTGCCGAGGGGCCCTTCCTGGAGCTGAAGGTCATCAACACCCTCTGCCGCGAGTCGTGCAAGCGCCAGGAGGCCGCGGTCCGGCTGTGCAGGCAGGTGGACGTGATGTTCATCCTGGGCGGACTGCACAGCGCCAACACGCGGAGGCTGGCCGAGCTGTGCCGGAAGGTCAACCCCTACACCTATCACCTGGAGAACTGGCAGACCATGGATCCCCGGGTGCTCGAGGGCAGACGCACGGCGGGCGTGACGGCGGGGGCCTCCACGCCCGACACCGTGATCCAGGAGTTCGTCCGGCACCTCAGCGAGGTCTGAGCCCCGCGCCCCCGGGGGGGCGGTCCAGGCAGGGGGCCGGTCCGGGGTCGCCCCTGCGGGGGTGGGCAAGAAATCCCGATGGGTCCCCCTTGCAGGCGCGGGCAGATCAGGTAAAATACTCGATTCGGCAGTCTGGATTCACGATTGGGTTGCACGCGTTGCGTGGACGCGTGTGGAGTGCATAACGACTGTGTGAACAGGGGCCATGGGTGCACCGAGGCCTTCCGGCGTGTACGCGGGGCGCGGAAAGGCCGATCACGAGACGCCGCTGCAGGGTTCGCAAATGGTAGATCGAAACATCGCAAGCAAGTTGGGGCTCTCGGAAGAGAAGCTCAATGAACAGATCGGTCAGCTCTTCGGCGAGGCCGAGAGCAAGCAACTGGAGGAGATGCTCCAGGGCAAGGTGGACTCCCATTCACCGGGGGCCGTGCTCAGAGGGACCATCGCCTGCCAGATCGGCAATGACGTGATTGTCGATGTGGGACTCAAGAGCGAGGGCGTGGTGGAGGCCGGCGAGTTCTCCGACCCGTCCGAGATCGTGCCGGGCGCGCAGATCGAGGTCCTCCTGGAGGACACGGACTCCGAGAGCGGCCTGATCATCCTGAGCAAGCGCAAGGCCGATGCCATCCGCGGATGGGAGAACATCATCAGCACCAAGAAGGAAGGGGACGTGGTCACGGGCAAGGTCATCCGCCGGATCAAGGGCGGCCTGCTCGTGGACATCGGGGTGCCGGTCTTCCTGCCCGCCTCCCAGGTGGACATCCGCAAGCCGGGCGACATCAGCCGTTTCATCGGCAAGGATGTGCAGTGCAAGGTCCTCAAGATCGACGTGGAGAACCGCAACATCGTGATCTCCCGGCGGAGGCTCATCGAGGAGGAGCGCAGGGCGAGCAAGGAGCGGCTGCTGGCCGAGCTCGAGGTGGGGCAGGTCCGCAAGGGCCAGGTCAAGAACATCGCCGACTTCGGCGTGTTCGTGGACCTGGGCGGCCTGGACGGGCTGCTCCATATCTCCGACCTGAGCTGGGGCCGGGTGGCCCACCCCTCCGAGGTCGTCAGCCTGGAGCAGGAGATCGAGGTCGTGGTCATCGCCGTGGACAAGGCCAGCGAGAAGGTCTCCCTGGGCCTCAAGCAGAAGACCCCGTGCCCGTGGGACACCGTCGAGACCAAGTACCCCCTCAACGCCCGCGTCAAGGGCAAGGTCGTCAACATCATGAACTACGGCGTGTTCGTCCGGCTCGAGGATGGGATCGAAGGGTTGGTCCACATCAGCGAGATGAGCTGGACCAAGCGTCTGAACCACCCGGGCGAGATGGTCACCACGGGCGACGAGATCGAGGTGGTCGTCCTGAGCGTGAACAAGGAGAAGCAGGAGATCTCCCTGGGTCTCAAGCAGACCGAGACCAACCCCTGGAGCGTGGCCTCCCAGAAGTACCCTGCGGGCACGATCGTCAACACCGTGGTCCGCAGCCTGACCAACTTCGGGGCCTTCGTCGAGATCGAGCCGGGCATCGACGGCATGATCCACGTCTCGGACC